>JBBQUC010000150.1:0-8313 GCA_038212815.1 Cytophagales bacterium | reverse complement strand
TATTCAAATATGCTAAAGACCCTAAAAATCAATGGAGTAAATCATTTCAATGGGAAAAGAAAAGTATTAAGCAAGAGTTTTTTGGGACGAAATTCCAGGAACAATTTAATACGCGCACCCAAAAAGGTACATCACTAACCGAATTCAATGAGCCGCTTTGGTTTGGTTCTTCCGAAGAAAAACGACTAGTCAAAGACTTGTTAGGACTATCGTCTACCGAGAGTTGGTTAAGCTATAGAGCTACCATCAATAAGAAACATATTGTGCCGGAAAAGGCAACTGAATTTGTTGACCGCTTTGCCTCACCCATTCTCTTTAAACCTATCAAAACATCAACCGGGTGGCGGGTGTACTTTGGAGCCAAGCCCAATCCCTATCAATTTACCAAACATGAAGGCCAAGACATGGCTTATCTGGGTCAGTCTTTCAACATCAGCACCGATAACCCAAGAAGTCAACGTACTTTTCCTCTATCACTGCCTGATACATTCAATATCGACCATTTTTTTGCCTACGTATTTGATAAGGCGAACTTCACTATCAACAGCCATGTCGAAAGCAAATTTCATAAGCATGGAGCTTTCCGCGCTCTGAAAGCCATTTATGAACAATTACAACCCTAACCCATTATGTCCACCTCCATTCAGAACACGACTCAATTGTACATCGGCCTGACCATCGGGCCAATGTATCGGACGTTCCATCCCCTCCGCCGAACGCGGTCCATTTTTGCGTGTAGCTACCTGTTTTCCTACCTCATGCGGCAGCTTCTGAAAACGCTGACGAGCAACCCTGACTCCTTGCAGGGCAAAATCCTGATTCCGTATGTGCCTGATAACGAAACTGAACGCGCCACCTACCTGACCGGAGGTAAAGGCATAGGGTTGTTTCCCGACCGGCTGCTTATACAGGCTACCGAAGGCGATTATAAGCGGCTCCAAACTGCCTGCGACACCGTACTAAAGGCGTTAAGTGCCAAATTGGGTCTTTCAATTGATTTTATCGGGCAGTATATCCAACTCTACGGCCTGTCGGTGATGTTGCCCCGCAATGCGGAGACCATCAACGAGTTGAACCGGCTGCTCGATAACATGGAGCTACGGAATCAGTTTGTGAACGGCCCCGACCCCAACACCCTCACCACATATCTCGCCAACCCAAAACTCGACCGCACGGATGACCCGTTAATGCACGATGCTTTTGGCGAAAAAACAGCCTTTCCGTCTCTGGCTGATATTGCCCTGCGGGGGTTGAGGAAACTGGACGCTGGAAAATACCAGAAAGCAATGGAGGCCTGGCAAAAGGCGGAACTATCCAAAAATGATAAGCAAGATGATAATCAGGACGACGATGGCCGGTTGATGAAAGCCATGAAAGTTAGGTTTGACAATGACTTCCGGCAATATCACCGATACATTGCCATTGTGGAAGCCGACGGCGACCGCATGGGCATACAGATTGGCAACACCGGGGGTGATCCTGAACAGTTGGGCGTGTTCTCTAAAAAGCTCTATGAATTTGGGCAGGAAGCCAAAAAAGCTATCGAGAATTACGGGGGTAGCCCGGTTTATATCGGGGGCGATGATTTGCTGTTTTTCGCTCCCGTTGCGGTGCCCGGCGATACACCCGGTAGCCTGAAAACCATTTTCGATTGCGTGGCTGAGTTAGACGAGGCATTTCATGGCATCTTCCCCAAAGTACATGACGGGCCAACAATGTCGTATGGGATTTCGATGTCGTACTACAAGTTTCCGCTGAACGAAGCCCGTGAAGTAGCCCATGACCTGTTGATGGATAAGGCCAAAAAACACCAGGCCAAAAATGCTGTCGAGTTTAAACTGCTCAAACATAGCGGCTCGTTTTTCGAGGCTGGTTTCGATAAGGGAGACCCTTATTACGTCACCCTTATGGAACTGCTCCACACGAATCTGGCGGGCGAAACCTGGCTCAACTCGGTCATCTATTTTGTGCAACACCACCAACATCTTATTGCCCATCTGTGCCTCGGCGAACTGAAAAACCTATTCCAAAACCAGTTTAATAAAGATATTCACACTCAGCACCGGGAGTTTCTGCACAACCAACTACCGCAGCTTATTCACGCAGTCTATCAGCATTTTACCCCTAAACCCACTCCAATCAATGAGCAAGACAAAAAAACCTGCCAGGGGCAAACAAGTTCAGCAACTGCTCAACTTGAACAAGCCCAAAAAACCATCGTCGGGCTACTTCGATTCACCCAGTTTATCCGCTCCGTTGGCAAAGACGACTGACCAACCGGCATCCGTTAGGTTGACAGGCAAGTATCAGACCTGTCTGGTCAAGTTCACGCCGGTTGGGGCATTTTTCTTCGGTGATGAGTCGGTCAATGCCGAGGATGGTAGTATGTTTTACTTCCAGCGGTCGCGGCAATATCCGCAGCAAACCACGCTGCTCGGTATGTTACGGTATCAGTTGCTGCTACAAAACAACCAGTTCGACGCAACCGAAACCATCATTAACAAAAGCAATGCGGAGACGCTCATCGGCAAAGGCAGTTTCGATGAGTCTGCCGGGCAGACGTTCGGGGCCATTCAGAGAATAGGATCGGTGTTTTTGCTACATCACAACCAACCTGTTTTTCCACTGCCTTTTGTGGTGATCGAAGAGGAAGACAAAACAAGAAAACCTATTTCGCTGCAAATCAACAAAGCACCAAGAGAAATTGCCGCTTTTTGGGGAAACAAGCAAGATGGAAGCCTAACCGACCTGGTGAGTTATAAGGCTAAGACAGGCTTAAAAACCCAATTTGTCGGGGCTGTTGGTGAGGCCATTGACGCTAAGAAAATCTTTGCCGACATGGGTGGGCAGGTGGGCATTCGCAAACCGCAGACCTACCGCGACGCTGCCGAAACAGACCGCGAGGGTTTCTTTAAAATGCACTATCAACAGCTAAAACCTGAATATGCCTTTGGGTTTTATGCGACTCTCGACACGGGGGCAACGTTGGCCGATAATCTGGTTTTTATGGGAAAAGAGCGTTCGCTATTCCGAATGGAAGTAAGTCCAGCGGAGGCTCCCCAACTGCGGCCACTTACCATGCCAGCACCAATGGTAGGCGCGGAAGCGATCTGGCTGCTGTCGGATGCCTGCGTCGAAGCCGACATCTATACCCATTGCCGCGTAGCCCTGACTGAAACCGTCAATTTTCGGAACATCCGCACGAAGACGGCTACAACAACGAACTATTTTGCTGGCCCGAAACCGCTCGCAGAGCATACTGACACCCACAAGCCACCCTCGCGGCCAGCGAGTCGGCGCGAACTTCTGCAACGCGGCAGTTTACTTTTCCCCAAAGCAGGCGAGTTAGCGGCCCTCGAAACGTGCTTAACCAGCAACGAAGCCTTCCGCACCATTGGCTATAATCAATACACCATTTTACCCTAACCTGGCTATGCCTACTTACCAGACAGCCCTTTTCCAGATTACGGCCCTGACCAATCTGCACGTTGGCAGCGGCAGCCAGAACTACGGCATTATCGACAAACTCGTGCAGCGCGACCCCCTCACCAACTACCCGTTTATTCATGCGTCGAGCCTGAAAGGAGCGTTGCGGCAGTTTTGCGTCGAGCAATGGGGCAACCCCAAGGATAGTGACCTACGTTATATATTCGGGCAGGAGACTAAGGATGACAAAACCGACGAAGCCAGCAGCGCGGGTAATTTCCGGTTTCTGGATGCCCGGCTGTTGTCGATGCCCGTCAGGAGCGATCAATTGCCCTATTTTAACCTGACCAGTCCTAAATTGATTCAGGATTTTCTGGACACCGTCAACGACTTTGGCCGCCAACTCACGGTGCAAGCCGAGCTGGAAAATTTCAAAAAACAGCTTCCGGCCACCAAACAGGCCGTTCATTTCGCTCATTGCGGAGCGGCTACGCTGGAAAATACCGACATCAAAGCTAGCAAGGAAACTTTCGTGCTTACATCCATTCAGCAACTTCTCGGCCCACACCCGGCTCTGATTACGAATGACAGATCGAAAGTAACTGACGACAGCATAGACAGCAGCTACCCGTGCGATTTGTTCAAACTACTCACCGATGATTTCCACCTGCCCGTGATGGCCCGGAACAAGGTGGGCACCGGCAGCGAGAACGACGACAGCAACCTGTGGTATGAGCAGATTTTGCCCCGCCAAACCCGATTTTACTTTGTGCTGCTCTATCCTAAAACGGCTAGCAAACAGTTCGAAAAACTAAAGACAGCCCTCGAAGCCGATACCGTGCATATTGGGGCCAATGCCAGTGTGGGCTATGGCTTCTGTAAGATTAATCTCATTTCGACAACGGTAACCTCAACCCCCAAAAAGCCATGAACCCGAAACTCGAAAAAATGATTCTGGATGCCCGCGATGCTCTTATCCATGTGGGCATTGCCAGCAACGCTGGCGGAGATGTCGATTCGAAAGTGAAGGGCTATATCGCATCGCTGGGGCCGTCGCTGGTCAACAATGGGTTGCTGGCAGCGATTCTGATCTACGAAAAAGAAGATACTGAGAAAAAGAAAATCTCGCAAGCCCTGCATCACCTGCTCACAAAAGAGCTAGTTATTAAATGCCTGAGTGACTACCTATTGGCTAACCCAGTCAACCGAAACTATGGCAACCTACGCAAGGTATCCGACTACACTATTGCCCTGAAATTAGCCCTGAATTTGTTTCACCTAAAAAAATCCGCACAACCTGATGAGCAACCAGCCCGCTAATTTCGATGCTACGCCCAATGTGGGTTGGCTGTATAACAAGCACTATTTTGAGGGTATCAGTGCAGGTGCCGATGCCGACAACAAAAAACTGGTCGCCGACAACACGGCTGCGTTGCTTAAGCAGGTGCTCCCTGTCACAGCCGAGCTTCCCTTCCCGGCAACCCCTAGCCCTCCGCTGTTTGCCATTACGCTCAAAACCACTTATCCTGGTCTGGTAACGGGCATTGGCGTGAAACACGAAACCGGCAAGGCCGAGGGCGAACTGAAACTGGGTTGTGCCTTTGACCATACCACCGGCCTGCCCTACATTGCCGGGTCGGGCGTGAAGGGTAAACTGCGGAGTTTCTTCGCCCACCCAGCCTACTTGCTGGATGTTGTGAATGCTGAGTTAAGGCCCGTGTTGAGCCTGACACGCGATCTGAAAAACGAAGACATTGCTTCGTTAGAGCAAGCTATTTTTGATGGAAAAGCTGCTACAGGTAACCGTCTAAATCCATACCGATGCGACACCTTCCACGATGCGTTTGCGGTACAAACCGATCTACCCAACCAGCGGTTTCTGACCGACGACTCCATTACGCACCATCGTCACCCGCTGAAAAGCCCTATTCCGGTTCAGTTTCTGGTGGTTGGGCCGGGCGTGTCGTTTCGGTTTTTGTTCCGGCTTTTCGATACGCCCTTGGCCGAAGACATGGTGTTTTCGGCAGAAGCCAAGTACCAACTCTTTGCCTACCTGCTGCGCGAACATGGCGTTGGGGCTAAAACCCGTGTTGGCTATGGTCAGTTTGCCTAAACTCCTCACCTACCCATGTCTATTTCCGTTCAAACGCTTACGGTTCGGTTCGATGACATTGCCCTGCAACCCGACCTGATTCGAAGGTTTCAGGGCGAGGTGGTGGCCCGCGCACCCGCACCCGACGACCGGCTGCACAACCACGCGCCCGACGGGGCATCGCTTTATCGCTATCCGCTGGTACAATACCGGGTGTGGCAGAGCCGGGCAACCCTGTTTGCCCTTGGCGAAGGGGTTGGCGTGGTGCAGACCTTTTTACAATCGTTGCCAAATACGCCTTACCATGCCCGGCCCGCCCTAACCGAAGTGGGCCTGACCGACACGTCCCTGCGCTACGCCATTGACGAGTGGTATCCGCTTAATACCGAAAACCTGAAACGGTGGGAACAAACCTCGTCGCTGCGCGGGCGCGTTGCGCTGCTCGAAGGCATTCTGGTGAATCAGTTGCTGGTGGTTTGCCAGGCTATGGGCTATCAAGTGCCCGACCGGGGGCTACAGGTTGAGATTCAGGAACTGACTGCGCTGCCTGCCCGGCGGTTTCACACCCACAACGGGCGCGTGCAGGCGCGTTTATTTGCGGTAACGTATGCGGCCAATCTGCGCCTGCCCGATGGCATTGGCGTGGGAAAGGGCGTGAGTAAGGGATTTGGCGTTCAGACACCCGTGACAGCCCGGTCTGCCAAAACTCCCACCGACGATGCCTAACCCCACCGACCTCTCGGCCCGAATGCTCCGTTTCTGGGCCAGTGAGTTTAGCCAGTTGCAAACTGAGCGGCAACTCCGCGAACTGCTGGAAGTAGAAGCTACCGAGTGGGTATATCTGCTGGAATCAGCCACGTATCAGGAATATACTATTCCGAAACGCAAGGGCGGGTTTCGGCTGGTTGAAGACCCTGAACCGGAACTGAAAGAAGTTCTTCGGCGACTTAATCAGTATGTGCAGGCGGTTTATTTTACTAACCGGTCGGCAGCCGCCTACGGGTTTCTGCTCTGCCCCGACAATGACCCCGACCCGCGCAATGTGCTCACCCATGCCCGGCGGCACTGCAACCAGCCGTACCTGCTCAATGCCGATTTTATCGACTTTTTTCACGCTGTTTCGCAGGAACGTGTGCAGGCACTTTTCCAACAGCCTCCGTTCGATTTTTCAGACGCGCTGAGTAATGCCTTAGCCCAACTGACCTGCTACCGGGGGCGATTACCGATGGGGTCGCCTACGTCGCCGGTGCTGTCTAATTTTGCTGCCCGCCCACTCGATGACGGCCTGCTGGCAATGGCCCAACAGCACGGCTGGTGCTATACTCGCTTTGCCGACGACCTCTCGTTTTCGTCGGATACCTACATTACAAAAACGCATATCCTGGAAATCAGGCAGGTGTGTTTACTGGAAGGGTTTCGGTTCAACGAGCAGAAACTGGTGGTGTATGGCCCCGGCGATGAGAAATACGTAACGGGCCTGCTGGTGAGCGACACGGTCGATATACCCGCCGATTACCTCGACAGCCTGCGAACCGAAATTGCCAAACTGCAAACCGTGATGGAAGTGAAATTCCGAACGGGTGCCTATGAATCGGCCTGGGTCGGGCGGTTTAAACAGCAGATTGAAGGGCATTTGCGGTTTGCTCAGTTTGTGCTCGGCCCCAGCGACCCCGATTATCAGTTGCTGCAGCAACAGTTTACCAACGCCCAGAAGCCGATTAACGACTATGGCCCGGCCAGTTGGCTCGATTTCAATTATTTCTGACTCCACCATGCAATTGGTATTAGACACCCGTGGCCTGCGCGTTTGGAAACGCAACGGTTGCTTTCACCTCAAAACCGAGCAGCACGAACGGCTCATTAGCCCGCAAAAAGTGAGTAGTATTGCCGTTACGAGCCAGTGTGTGTTGAGTTCGGCGGCTATTCAACTAGCCATTACGCACCAAATTCCCATCTATTTTCTGAACCGGGCGGGGCGCGTGGAGGAGCAGTTGTGGAGTGCTTCTTTTGGGCCACTGGCCAACCGAAGGCGGCAGCAGGTACTGTTTTCGCTCGATCTGGCAGCAACGGCCTGGGCCATCGACCTGCATCAGCGCAAAATGGAGCAGCAACTTCAGGTGCTCCGCTATGTGCAGAACCGGCGACCTTCGCAGGCAGACCTGCTGACAACGGCCATGCAGGACATACAGACCATTGCCAACAGTTTGCCCACCCACATCGGCAGCACACTGGCACACTGCGCCGATTCGGTGCGGGGCATTGAGGGCAGCATGGCCCGGCACTATTGGGCCATGCTGTCGGCGGGCCTGCCCGAAGCCTTCCGGTTTGAGACCCGCAACCGCCAACCTGCCACCGATGCTTTCAATGCCGCCCTCAACTACGCCTACGGAATGCTGTATGCAGTGGTTGAAACGGCCCTGTTTGCGGCTGGCTTAGACCCATATCTGGGTATTTTTCATGCCGACCAGTATGACAAACCCACGTTGAGTTATGACCTCATCGAGCCGTTTCGGCCCTGGGCCGACCGGCTGGTGTTCGACCTGTGCCTGAACGACGAATGGCCTGCCGATGCCTTTGAGACTACCGGCGAAGCCGTGCGGCTGGCCAAAGCGGGCAAACGCCTGTTGATTCCCCGGTTTAATGGCTGCATGGCCGAAAAAGCCGATTTCGACCAGCACCGCGCACCCCGCCGAACACTCATTTATCAGTTTGCCGGTTCGCTGGCACAGCAACTTGATACATTTTCGCCTAAATCCTGATCGTATGCTCTATTTAGTTTGTTACGATATAGAGGC
>JBBQUC010000149.1:0-8317 GCA_038212815.1 Cytophagales bacterium | reverse complement strand
CTGGAAGTCATGATTTTATGTGATACAAACATCTTTATTCATGCGTTCAATGGCCGACAGGATACGATAGATATGTTACACGCAATTGGTACGAGTAACATTGTCCTGTCGGCTATTACCGTGATGGAGTTGTATCAAGGGATGGGCAATAAAGTAGAACTGACTCGTATGAAGAATAATCTCAAATATTACGATGTCATAGAGATTGATACAGTTATTTCTAAGCAAGCCACCAAGTTGATTGAGCAATTTAAGCTCAGTCACGGGCTGCAAATTCCTGATGCCCTTATTGGAGCCACTGCGGTAGTGTATGGCATCGACCTCTACACATACAATCTGGGAGACTTTAGTTTTATTTCACAAATTTCTCTTTACAAATCAGTTTAAAAAATTCAGTATTAGGTTAACAACAAAATAGTAGCGCTCTATAAAGTACACCAAAAGTACAAATAAATACAAAAAGTGCGACAAAACTTTCGTATATTGAGAGTTGGGGCCAATACAACCGAAACAGTTTAGCAATTTTAAATTTTTATCAATTATGGACAGAAAAAAATTTATCACAGCGACAGAATTTTTAAGTTTAAGTTCTGTATTGAGTGTTTCAACATTATTGGGACAATCAAATAAACATAAAAAGAAATCCAAACTAATAAAAGAAAAAATTGTACTTAAAGACGAAGGACAAAAATTAAACATTATTGGCGACCACCAACAAATTAAACTTACTGGAAAGGACACAAATGGACAGTTTTTGGCAATCTACCAAGACAATCCACCGAACACTCAAATTCCGATGCACGTACATCAAAACGAAGATGAAATTTATAAAATTTTAGAAGGCGAAGTCGAGTTTACTGTGGGCGGAAATATAACAGTTTTGAGAAGTGGTGATACAATCTTTCTTCCAAAAAATATTCCTCATACGTGGAAAGTTGTTGGGACAAGTAACGCAAAAGCATATTTGGACATTTTCCCAGCAGGACTTGAAACTATGTTTGAAGAACTGAGTAAATTACCAGCTGGACCGCCTGACTTTCCAAAAGTTGCAGAAATTTGTGGACGCTTTGGAATAAAATTTATTTGACGAAAAAAATGTACTGCCGCCAAAAGCAGTAAAGGTTGGCAAGGTTGTTGGTAAATACGCCCGCCACCGGGCACATTGCGCTGCAAGACTACGACAACAAAGTATGGGTATCGTAATATATGAATGTTATTTGCCATTTTTACATTTTGTTTAGTTCAAAATAAAAACGTATTACTATGCTGTCAATAGTCGGAACTTATCAAAATGGTTATTTGACACTTGACAAAAAAGTTTCAACGGATAACCCTATCAAAGTAATCGTAACTTTTTTAGAAGATGTGCAAAGTAGTTCTGAGAAAGCGTTTTCTTTAGATGACTTTTCGTTTGCCAAAAGCAAGAAAAACCTCCAAAACTATAAAAGCTCCTTTAGTGATTCGGTTATAGAGGAAAGGCGTATAGAACTATGAAACTATTTTTAGATACATCATCACTGTTTAAGTTATATCATCAGGAATCACCGAACTCGAAGAAATTTTTACAAAGTCAAAGATTACGCCTATTTTTTTTCCGAAATTGCGAAAGTAGAATTTACATTAACTGTCTGGAAAAAAGTAAGAACGAAAGAAATAACAAGCGAACAAGCCACTATAACCTTAGAGCTTTTTGAACGTGATTTTGGAAAATATAGCTACGTGCATTTCTTTAGTTGATCAAGTTGACGTATTTTTTACGGCAGATAATTTATTGAAAACATTATTTGAGAAAGAAAACTTAAAAACGAGTAGAGATATCCGGTAAAATACCCTATGAAATTTAACTACAGCATTAACAAACTGATACGAACACGCACTCTTAAACCTATTTACCCCCTAATGCAACGACGAAACGCTCTAAAAACCCTGACGGGTAGTGCCTTAACCCTAGCCGCTGCCCCAACCTTTGCTAACCCCATGACTGTTACCGACGCTGCCGCTCCCCAACTCAAAGGCAACATCAACCACTCGGTATGCCGCTGGTGCTACAGCAAAATCCCCCTCGAAGACCTTTGCAAAGCGGCCAAAGACATGGGCATCAAATCCATTGACCTGACCGGGCCGCAGGAATGGCCCGTACTCAAAAAGTATGGTCTCACCTGTGCCATGCCGCAGGGAGCCGGTAAAGGCATCAACGATGGGTTTAATGACCCTAAATTCCATGATGAACTTGTGGCTAGCTACGAAGCCATTTTTCCGAAACTGAAAGAAGCCGGCCTAACATCGGTTATCTGCTTTTCGGGCAACCGGCGCGGCATGAGCGATGAACAGGGTATGAAAAACTGCGCCATTGGTCTCAAACGCCTGATGCCCAATGCCGAAAAATATGGCATCACCGTTATTATGGAACTGCTCAACAGCAAAGTTGACCACAAAGATTATATGTGCGACCACACCGCCTGGGGCGTGGAGTTGTGCAAATTAGTGGGGTCGGAGAATTTTAAACTGCTGTACGACATCTACCACATGCAGATTATGGAGGGCGACATTATCCGCACCATCCGGCAGCACAACAAATACATTGGTCATTACCACACAGGTGGCAATCCGGGCCGCAATGAGATTGATGAAACCCAGGAGATTTACTACCCCGCCGTGATGCGGGCCATTCTCGAAACGGGCTACAAAGGCTATGTAGCGCAGGAGTTCATTCCTAAACGTGACCCCCTCACCAGCCTCAAAGAAGCCGTTATACTCTGCGACGTTTAGTTTTTGACTACCAGTACTACTCCTGCTACAATCAGACAAATGCCCAGTATCCGCCACACGTTGGCCGGATGCTGGGCAAAACCTAAATACCCGTAGTGGTCTAGCACCACTGCCGCCAGTAATTGCCCTGCCACACTGAGGCTCATCAGGCTGGCAACGCCAATGCGCGGCACCGTCAGAATCACGGTCGTTACATACACCGCTCCCAGCAACCCGCCCGTCCATTTCCACCATGCCATACTGCGGTAGGTCTGTACAACGGGCATGGCTCCGCCAACGACCAACTGCAATATAAATAAAGCAATAAAGCCGGTACCGAAGGAGATGAGGGCAGCCAGTACCGGATTAGCCACGGCGAACCGCAATTGCGAATTCACACCCGACTGTACACACATGAGCATACCGGCGCACAAAGCCAGTGCATAAAAAAAATAAGCCATTTTTGCGGATAAATTGATGCGCCAAAGGTACAGATTAACTGGGGCAATCGGGGTCATCAACAAAAAGTCATAACAGCACGTACTATTAATGCGTTATTGTAGACAAGTCGTAAACTCGTTGTGAAGAAAGTCATTACCACCATTCTGTTCGTGATATTGGCCCTCGTACTCCTTGTGCTGGGGTTTTTGGGCGTTGTTGCCACTACCTCCTGGGGGCAGCAGCTTGTTACCAGTCAGGTAAATCGCTATCTGGCCACCAAAATTAAGACCCCCTTTGCCATTGGGCGGGTGCGGTATCGGCTGCCCGACTGGATTGAACTGGAGAACGTGTATGTCAATACGCCCCAGGGCGACACCCTGTTGCGGGGCCGCCGGATACGGGTGGACCTGGACATGCTGGGCCTACTGAGTAACCGACTGGCCATCAACGAGGTGGATCTCGAACACATTACCCTAAACGTTACCCGCACCCTACCCGATACTACTTTTAACTTCACCTATCTGCTCAACGCCTTTAGTAGCCCCACCCCTGCCAGTTCGCTGGCCGTGCCTGATACGGTTGCTACCCCGCTCGACATTAGCCTGAAAGCTGTGAACCTGCGCGATGTGCGAATTAGCTACCACGATGACGTAGCCGGGGCTGACGTAACCACGTACGTAGATAGCCTGAAAGCTCAATTCGACAAGGTGAATGTAGCCAAATCGCAGTATCGTCTGACTAGCCTTACTGCTGACGGCCTCGATACCCGCGCCCAGATTTATCAGGGCCTCGATACGCCGACTACCCCTTCCAGTACCAGCGACACCCTCGACCTTGGTTTGGGTAAATGGCTCCTAAACCGGGCGAAATGGGATATACAAGTGACCACTGCCGATTTTGCGACGAAAGGACAGGCAGGCCTACTGGCCCTGGAAAGCAATTATCTGTATCTGGAAGGTGAAAAAATCAGCCTTAAATCCCTCCAAATTGCTAACGCCGATATTGCCACCACCTTAACCAAACCCACGACGAAACCAGCTACGCCGGTCACCAAATCCACCCCCTCAAGCCCCGCTCCCCAATCTCCCCCCGGCTGGCAGGCTACTATTACCCAGGTGCTATTGGCCAATAATCGACTGCGCTACGATGACCAAACCCAACCCCGGCAGCGTGGCAAAGGCATGGATTATAACCACCTCGATTTGCAGGGGCTAGGATTGCAGGGCCGCCACATTGCCTATAGCCCCAGCCGCACCTCGGCTCAGATTCGGCAGGGGCGGTTTCGGGAGAAAGGTGGCTTTGCGCTGCAACGGCTCGATGGCGACGTGGTCTACAGCGACACCACCCTATCGCTGAACCGGCTGTTTGTGCAGGCGGGAAAAACCCTGCTCCGCGACCGGCTGGTGCTGCGCTACGACTCCATTGGGCAACTGTCACGTCCGCGCGAAGCCAACCGGGTAAAGGTGCTGGTGAATCTGCGACAAAGCCAACTGGCCGTGGCCGATGTGCTGCAACTGGCCCCTTTTCTGGCCAATACTCCACCGTTTGCGGGGAATAGAACGGCTATTATCCGGGCTAATGCACTGGCAACTGGTTCGCTGGCTAGCCTGAACCTGCCTGTTTTTGAACTATCTATGCTGGGTGGCACGAAAATCAGGGCTAAAGGGCGGCTCACCAACGTAACCGACCCCACCCGGATGGGGGTAGACGTGCAGGTGCAGGAAGCCACCACCCGGCGCGACGATATTCGGAAACTCGTTCCCAAAGGCACCCTCCCCGACTCCATTGCTTTCCCGCCCACCATTCGGCTCGCAGGCCGCATTACCGGTCAGGCTAACAACCTCAATCTCGACTCTAAAATCCAGACCGACTGGGGGGCGGCTCAGTTTAAAGGCACACTGGCCAACTTCGTTACCGGACGCAACCAGGCGTATAAAGGCACGTTGGCCCTGAACAAATTCCAGGCGGGCAAGTGGCTGATGAACCCTAAACAGTACGGCACGGTAACCGCCACTGCTCAGGTCAATGGGCGGGGCATGGATGTAAAAACCATGCAGACGGCGTTTACCATTCAGGTGCGGGAGGCTGGGTATGGTGGCTATACCTATCAGAACCTGAACGCGCAGGGGCAATTATCGGGCGGCATACTAGCCCTGAAAGCCAACACCAACGACCCCAACGCCCGGCTGGATTTCGATGGACGCATCGGCCTTAACAGCGCGTATCCAAGCATTGTGGGGAAGACGTCCATCCAGGAAATCAACCTTGACAAACTAAACCTGTACAGCCAACCGCTAACCCTGAAGGGCGATATTGATCTGAACTTCACCTCGACCGATCCAACCCGGCCTGTTGGCACGTTGCGGGCGCGAAACGCCAGTGTGCTGCTGAATGGAACGGCCTACCCCATCGACTCGCTGTACATCAAAGCGGATACCGATGGCCCCCGCAAACTGATTGTGGCGCAGGCACCCTTTGCCCAACTCCGGCTGAACGGCCTGTTTGAGTACACCCGGCTTTACGACATTGTGGCCGAGGAACTGAGCAAGTACTTCGCCCTGCCGCAATTAGCCTATAAAACCGTGAAGCCACCGTATAATTTTGTGGTCGATGCCAAGGTGTATCAGCACCCGCTGCTTCGGGGGTTTGTGCCGGGCCTGACCAAACTGGATACCATGCGCCTGAACGCTTACCTCGACAATACCCGCGACACCACCCTGCTGGCCACGCTGAAAACCGGGCAGGTCGAGTACGATACCACACTGATAAAAGGCAGCACTCTGACCCTACGGGCAGGGAATAACCAACTGGCCATCGACGGGGCCGTGACGGGTTTGCGGTACGGCACCATGGACATTGGCCCTACCTCCCTCAGCGGATTAGCCGCCAATAACCTGTTGCGCTTTGCCCTGGCCACCAAAGACTCCGTAAATCGAATCCAGAACGCGCTGGCGGGCCGCCTTACGCTGGTTAACAGCAACTACCGGATTCAACTCGACCGCGATGGGTTGCTGACTAACTATCGCCGGTGGGCCACTGCCGACACGACCGGTTTTTTGCAGTACGGCGATGCGGGCCTGCTGGCGCAGCGATTCTCGATCCGCTCCGGCAATCAGACCCTCAGCGTGAACAGTACTGACCCCGTGCCGAATGCACCCTTGCGCGTTACGGCCCAAAACCTGAATCTGGCCGACCTGGCCGCCATCGCCAATCAGGATACTACCCTGGTTGGCGGCTTACTCAATGGCGATGTGATTGTAAAGAATTACATGACGACCCCCTCCTTTACGGGCGATGTGCGGGTGGATAGCCTGGCCGTGATGCAGAAAAATATTGGCACCCTGACCTCAAAATTTGCCAATACCGACAATCAGCGGATTAGTGTCGCTGCCGCCCTGCTGGGCCAAACCAACGATGTACGACTCGACGGCTTCTATAACCCCTCATCCAAAAATCAGCCGCTCGATTTTCGGGTTGACCTGCGCCGACTGGATGCCCGCACGATTGAAGCCTTCAGCTTTGGCGAACTCCGCCGGGCCAAAGGGCAGGTGCGCGGTACCTTTGCCGTGAAAGGGTCACCCGCCCAGCCCGCCCTCGACGGAGCCGTCATGTTCGACTCAGTGGCCTTCAATGTAAAGCAGCTCAACAGCACCTACCGCATCGACCAGCAGCGACTGGTGCTCAACGGCTCATCAGTAGCGTTCACTAACTTTGCCGTACGCGACTCGCTGAACCAGACACTGACTACCGATGGCAGCGTGACGTTCAAAAACCTACCCAATGTAGCCTACGATCTGCGCGTACAGGCCGATAAGTTTCTGGTACTGAATGCCGCCCGCAAAGACAATGACTATGCCTATGGCAGGGCGGCTGTAACGGCTAACCTCCGCATCAAAGGCACGGGCAGCAGCCCATCGGTCGATGGGAATATCCGACTCGAAGACGACAGTAAAATTAGCGTGGTACTGCCCGACGAAACCCAGGATGCCAACGAAGCACGGCAGGTGGTTACCTTCATCGACCATAAAGACACGCTGGCTCTGGCCAAGTACCTTTCACCCAGAAACAAACCGGATACCACCACCCGCCGACTAGCCTTCGACCAGTTGACTAACTCCAATATCTCGCTGATTGTGGAAGCCGATGAGAAATCGGAACTAACCATTGTGGTGGATGAACTGAACGGCGACTACCTGCGGGCACGGGGCAATGCCCGGCTCGATGTTAGCCTCGATGCGGGGGGCAACGTCTCGGTACTGGGCCGCTACGAAGTGACCGAGGGCGAGTATTCACTGACGTATCAGGTGCTGAAACGGCAATTTGCCATCCAGAAAGGCTCGTACATTCTCTTCACCGGCGACCCGCTCAAGGCCGATATGAACATTACTGCGGTCTATAAAACCAAGGCCGACCCGGTTGAGTTGATTGCCAATGAAGTCAGTACCCAGACCCGTAGCCTGCCTCAACGGCTGCCGTTCAATGTCAACCTGAACCTGAGCGATAACCTCGCCAACCCAAAAATTGGGTTCGATATTGTCAGGTCGGGTAGCGAGGGCGAGGACCTGACAGTGGACAACAGTGCCGCTACGGACCTGCGTGCGGTGGACGAAAAATTGGCTCAAATCCGGCAAGATCCGTCGCAGTTGAATAAACAGGTATTTGCCCTGCTGGTACTGGGTAATTTCCTCTCTGAAAACTCTGAGAGTTCATTCTCAAGCAGTCTAAACGGGTTAGTCGATGCGGAAGATATTGCCCGTAAGAGCGTTAGTAAGCTCCTCTCGCAACAGCTCCAGCGGTTTGCGTCTAACGTGCTGAAAGGATTCGATGTGGATTTCAACCTGCTCTCTACCAGTAATTACGAAGGTGGCCTTAAAGAAGGCGGTTCGCGCACCGACCTTAATGTAGGATTATCAAAGAGTTTTTTGCAGGGGCGGCTTAAAGTATCCGTCGGTAAAAATTTCGCGCTGGAGAACCGCGACACGGGTATTTCCCGTAACCCATCGGAGGTGTTCGACAACGTATCGCTGAACTACAACCTTAGCCCCGACGGGCGGTATATGCTACGGGGCTACCGCAAAAATGAGTTTCAGATTGTGTATGGCTATATCATCGAAACGGGAATCGGGTT
>JBBQUC010000148.1:0-8341 GCA_038212815.1 Cytophagales bacterium | reverse complement strand
TAAGATTGAAAAAGGGCGAAATTGCAGCCCATTGAGAGTCGGTCAGTGGTTGCCACTGTTTGGTCATTGCTTTGTCGTTTGGTCACAACAAAGTTGACACGACTCTCAGCCTTTCTCAAATTCCCCAACACGCTCTAAGTATACTCCCTCCTTATCGCAATCACTTAGCCAATTCGCCGGGGTGATACACCCGTTTGGCATCGCGCAGCACGGCGGCTTTGTCGAGGGTCATGGGTTTGGTTTTCATGCCCACAAATAACTCCATCTGGTCGGTGTAATGGGGACTGTCGGGGTGGTTGGAGGCACCAAAGCAGTTGACGGTTTCAATTTCGGGCAGGCCCGTTTTTGGGAATTTCACCAGTTCAATGTACGATTCGCCCTGATTGCTGTGTACCATCCCGTTTTTATACGGTACGGCATATATGGCCGCCATCACATCGGGCAGGCCCCACAGGGGGAGTTCTTTGCTACCCCGAACGTGCTTCTGATACTCGCCCAGGGTAAGGGTGGTACGACCAAAATGCTGCTGCATATACGTTTTGGCGTAGCGAATTCCCTCAGCGCAATCATCTTTTGTGAGGGCAGCTTTAGGCTGCGGCAACTGCGCGGCTTTGTCTTTCCAGTAGTGGTAAAAAATCAGAAACAGAGCCGCCCCCCGGCTGTCGGTGTTGCTGCGCCGATCCCAGGTATTCAGTGTCTTGATCTCTCCCGCAATGTCGGAATAGTCGGTGGGGTTTAGGGTAAAGAGGGCATTGGCATCGGGGCCAGTAACATAGGCCAGGGTTTTGGGCAGTTGCAGATCGTACTTGATCTGTTTAAAGTCGGCATAGCTCAGCTTATCGTACTGGCGCATCATCTCCACAAAGCGGGTGCTGCGGTTGTTGTTCCAGGTTTCGTAGCCCATGGTTGGGTCATACGCGCTGGCTTTCAGGTTGTCGGCGGGGCCGGTAGCGTTAAAGGGCGTGTGGTTCATATTGAACAGATACCCGCTCGGCGGATTGGTGTACTGCGGCAACTCGGCCAGGGGGTGAAACTGTGTCCAGAGGGTTTTGCGGGTATTGCCGGGCAGGGTGCCGCGCCAGTTATAGGCGGGATCGCGCAGGGGTATTTTGCCATTGCTGACGTAGTAAATGGTATCGGGGTCGGCATAGATGATGTTAAACCCCGGCACCAGTTTTTGAAGCGCCTGCTTAAACTCCGAAAAATTCCGGGCCTTGTTCATCCGGTACCACTGTTCCATGCCCTCGAACCCCTGATTGGCCCCGGTGCGGATGGCAAACATACCCTGTTTGGTGAGTACGGTTGCCCCATATATACTCCAGTAAGCTTTGCGGCCAATGGCAAAGGGGATACCCTTGACGTGCAGTTTCACCCGTTTTTCGTCGAGTCGCAGCCACTGGCCATCGACCATATATTGCCTGGGGTGCTGGGCATCGGTCTGGAGTTGATACACGTCTATTTTGTCCTGATAGTTAACGGTATGCGCCCAGCCCAGATGCTCATTTACGCCGTGAAAAATGGTGGTGCCACCTGGAAACAGGCCACCCAGAATATTCCAGCCCTGCTCGCTGCACAGGTGAGCCTCATACCAGGCTACCGGCCCTTCGAGCGGCTGGTGCGAATTGATGGCCAGCAGGGTTTTGCCCTCGGTGGTTTTGCTGTGATGCACGGCAATGCCGTTCGACCCCAGTCCCGATGCCGACGGGAACGCCAGAGTAGCCACCTTACCGGCCAAAATTTCCCGCAAAGCCCGATCTACGCCCGAAATAACCGACAGCGACAGAACCACTGCTTTCAGGTAGTCCTGAACAGTAACGGGAAACGCCCGTTTCTGCAACACCTCTTCGGGATGGGTGCGGGCGTAGTCGTTTATGCCCTGTAGGTAGCCTTCCAGCACGGTCCGATAATCGGGCGAGAGGTTGGCGGGAAATTGCTCGGCTACCAATTCGGGCGCGTGCAGCAGTTCAACTACATAATCGGCAGCGGCTCCGGCCTTACCCAATTGCCGCCCCAATAAGCCTTTGGCGGGCAACAGCAACAACTGAATGGTTTTAAAATCGTCTTCGGCGTGTGCCCAGGCCAGCCCGTAGGCCACTTCGGCATCGGTTTTGGCAAAAATATGCGGCACTCCGTAAGCATCGCGGGCAATGGTCACGGTGGCGGGGTTGATCTGGGCAAGCAGGGGGCTACTGAGAATTAACAAACACAGCAGTTGGCGCAATAAAAAAGCAGGCATAGGAAGTTGGTTAGCTTTATGGGTTTAGCTCGGCGAAGATAGCCTTAAAGTGTCAATGGCTTGCCATTACCACCGCTCCTGTCCCATACCGGCATACCGTTCCCGCGAATGTTTCCATCGTTTGTGCGACCATAGCCAGTTGGCAGGCGACCGGCGGATGCTGGCCTCGAGCTGATCGCGGTAGCGTTCGAGCAGGGTACCGGGGGGCAGGTGGTCGTAAGGAGGTTCGGCTATCAGATGAAATGTAGCTTCGTAATAGCCGCGCCTGAGCCGTACCATTTCTACATATACAAGGGGCATCTGCTGGCTGCGGGCCAGCTTTTCAGAACCGGGATAGAACGGAGTCTCCTGGTTCAGAAACGGAATCCAGTGGGCAAATTCGGGCTTGTCAGGTACCTGATCGGCTACGAGGGCAATAATACGGGGCAGTTTACGACGGGCCACCATCTCCCGCGTCAGCCGACTCATCGGAATGGGCCACGCTCCGCCCGTTGACCGTATCTCTCGCATCAATTCCTCAAAAAACTGGTTTGTCAACGGTTTATAAACGCTGTCGGTTTGCAGACCAATCAGAGTGGCTGCTGGCGGCAACCACTCCCAGTTAGCCTGATGCGAGGCCAGGCCAATAACGGAACGGCCTTCGGCAAAATATCCCCCGACAAGCGCCGTATTTTTATAGACTACGCGCCGGGTCAATTCTTTAGGCGTTAATGAGGGCAGTTTTATCGTTTCAACCAGCAGGTCGGTCAGATTTCGATAAAACCCTCTTACCACTGTTTTCCGTTGCTTATCAGACCATTCCGGGAATGAAGCCCGCAGGTTTTCTTCGACCACCCGACGGCGATAGCGCACCACATACAGTAGCAAGAAATACAGAACATCAGCAATTCCGTAGAGTATCTGGAACGGTAGTCGGGAGAGGAATCGAAAGAAAATCATTAAAAATTGCCAAATGTGCTTGACTACAGGTTTTTTTTTCGTTATTTGGCTACAGTTAACTAAGTTTCTGTTGACCAATGCCCAGAGTAACCGTCAAACAGGAGCTGTGGTTCCTGAAAGACAAGGCCGAATAGGTACTGGTAAGCGCGTGTTGCCTTGAAAAAAGATCAATCGGGTGAGCTGCTAATTGACTTGCACTACCTACCCTGCCTCGATTATTTTGCGGGGTTGGCCCAGTTTGAGCGAGTCAACCTCGAAGCACACGAGCAGTACCAGAAGCAAAGTTATCGCAATCGGTGTTACGTGCTGACGGCCAATAAGGTGGACTGCCTGACGGTGCCGGTACTGAACGGAACCCATAAGCAACTGATCCGCGAGGTCAGGATTGACAACAGCCAACCGTGGCCTGGCCGTCACTGGCGATGCCTGCGGGCCGCTTACGGCAGAGCACCGTTTTTTGAGTTTTATGGCCCGTATCTGGAGCCTGTTTATCAGAAAAACTGGTCGTTTTTGTTTGACCTGAATTATGAACTGCTGACAATCTGTCTGCAACTACTCCGGCTTCCGGCGGGGCTGCGCCTGACAGAATGGTATGTAAAACAGCCACAGATAGGGGTTGTTGATGCCCGGTCCAGGTTAAATGTCCGAAAGCAGGATTCAGAACCACTATTTTATTGCCCCGTACCCTACAGTCAGAACTTTGGCCCCGATTTTGTACCAAATCTGTCAATTGTTGACCTGTTATTTAACCAGGGACCACAGGCGCAGAATTATTTAGTGAATGACCGAATGAGCAAATGAGTGAATAGCTGGTTCTTGAGTATTATTTGCTAATTCACTCATTCACCAAAGGTGAACAATCCCGAAAACATTTACGTTAAGCCCATAAGAAAAGCTTACGATTGGAGACCCAAAGCGAATGGAAGCAAAATTTTCAAACCGCGTAAAAGAAGTCATCACGCTGAGTCGTGAAGAGGCACTGCGGCTGGGGCACGATTACATCGGTACGGAGCATTTGCTGTTGGGCATGATCCGCGAGGGCGAAGGCGTGGCCATTGGCCTGCTGAAAAAACTCGGTATTTCCCTCGACGAACTCCGTATTACTATTGAACAGGCTACGCGTGGAACCGCGACCAACAACGTGAAAAATCTGGCGAATATCCCCCTGACCCGTCAGTCGGAGAAAACCCTGAAAATCACTTACCTGGAGGCTAAAATCTTTAAAAGTCCGCTGATTGGTACGGAGCATTTGTTGCTCTCTATTTTGCGCGATGAAGATAATGTGGCGACGCAAATTCTTCACAAGTTCAACGTTAACTACGAAGTTATTAAAGAGATGCTTGAATACCAATCAACCGGTACTCGCCCCACCATGGCCAGTGATACCGACGACGAAGGCGACGACTCCCGCTCTATGTTTGGCAGCGGCAGCAGTTCCAGCCAAAGCAAAGACAAAGGCTCCGAAAAATCGCGTACGCCTGTACTCGATAATTTTGGCCGTGATCTCACCAAATTCGCCGAGCTTGGTAAACTCGACCCCATTGTGGGCCGCGAGAAAGAAATTGAACGGGTAGCTCAGATTCTGAGCCGCCGGAAGAAAAACAACCCCATCCTGATTGGCGAACCTGGCGTTGGTAAAACGGCCATTGCCGAGGGGCTAGCCCTGCGCATTGTGCAGAAAAAGGTTAGCCGGGTGCTGTTTGGCAAGCGCGTGGTTACCCTCGACTTAGCCTCGCTGGTTGCCGGCACCAAGTATCGGGGGCAGTTTGAAGAGCGCATGAAAGCAGTGATGAACGAACTCGAAAAATCGCCGGAAGTCATTCTGTTCATCGACGAGTTACACACTATTGTGGGCGCGGGTGGTGCCTCCGGGTCGCTCGATGCGTCAAATATGTTTAAACCGGCACTGGCGCGGGGCGACATTCAATGCATTGGAGCCACTACGCTGGATGAGTATCGGCAGTATATCGAGAAAGACGGTGCCTTAGCCCGCCGGTTCCAGATGGTGATGGTCGATGCCACGTCGATTGACGAGACCATCGAAATCCTGAATAACATCAAGGATAAGTACGAAGACCACCACCACGTTACCTACACCAAGGAGGCCATCGAAGCCGCCGTGAGACTGTCGGAACGGTACATATCCGACCGTTTCCTGCCCGATAAAGCCATTGATGTGATGGACGAGGTGGGCGCGCGGGTTCACATCAGCAACATCACCGTTCCCGAAGATATTCTGCGGCTTGAAGAGTCGATCGAGAATATCAAGAAGGAGAAAAATCAGGTGGTGAAGAGCCAGAAATACGAAGAAGCGGCCCAACTCCGCGACAAGGAGAAGCGGCTCATCGACCAGCTCGACCGCGCCAAGCTCGCGTGGGAAGAAGATACCAAGAAACGCCGGTACACGGTCAACGAAGAGAGTGTAGCCGAAGTGGTGGCCATGATGACAGGCATCCCCGTTACGAGTGTCTCTAACGACGAAGGCAAGAAACTCGTAAACATGGGCGAAGAGCTGAAAGGCCGCGTAATTGGGCAGGAGAGTGCCATCGCCAAGTTGGTAAAAGCCATTCAGCGCACCCGCGTTGGGCTGAAAGACCCCAAAAAACCCATCGGCTCGTTTATCTTCCTCGGCCCAACCGGGGTTGGTAAAACTGAACTGGCCAAAGTGTTAGCCACTTACCTCTTCGATAAAGACGATGCGCTGGTGCGGATCGATATGTCGGAGTACATGGAGAAATTCAGCGTAAGTCGGTTGGTGGGTGCCCCTCCAGGCTATGTAGGCTACGAAGAAGGGGGTCAATTGACCGAGAAAATTCGCCGGAAGCCGTATAGCGTGGTGCTACTCGATGAGATCGAAAAAGCCCACCCTGATGTATTCAATATTCTGCTTCAGGTGCTCGACGATGGTATTCTGACCGACGGTCTTGGTCGCCGGGTCGATTTTCGCAATACCATCATTATCATGACCTCCAATATTGGGGTGCGTGATCTGAAAGACTTCGGGGCGGGGATTGGGTTTGCCACCAAAGGTAAAAACGAAAACCAGGACGAGTTGATGAAGAGCACCATTCAGAGTGCGCTGCGGAAAGCGTTCTCGCCGGAGTTCCTGAACCGTCTCGACGATGTGATTGTATTCAATTCGCTGCTGCGCACCGATATTCACAAAATCATCGACCTGATGCTGGGCAAGTTGCTGGGCCGTGTTGTCAGCCTCGGTTACCAGGTTGAACTGACCGAAAAAGCAAAAGACTTCCTGGCTGAAAAAGGCTACGACCCCCAATATGGTGCCAGACCGCTGGCCCGCGCCATCCAGAAGTACCTCGAAGACCCCGTGGCCGAAGAGATTCTGAAAGGTGATCTTAAGGAAGGTGACGTGATTCTAGCCGACCATGAAGAAGGTAACGCCGACTCGCTCACCATTTCGGTGAAAAAGCCAGAGGTAGTGGCCGAGTAAGCAGTCAGTCAATTCATTTTTATAAAAGCCCCTCGTTAACAACGAGGGGCTTTTCAGTTTATAGAGAACAGAATGCAGCAGAATAGTCAAGAAATTACTGGCTGTCAGTAGGTTCTGAACAGGTGCTTCTTATAGCGCTACTTGCCTGCTATCGCTCATCGCCATGCCCATTCTCAACCCCTCGATCTCCTCTGTTTACCTGGTCAGCCTTTTTCTAGTAGCCGCCAGTTCTTCTCCACAACGAACGTATTTACCTAAAAAACACACCGCTCTGGCCGATATTCGGGTGCCAGCAGGATATACCGTAGAGGTTGCCGCCGGGCCTGACCTGGTAGACTACCCCATGTTTGCCACAGTAGACGAAACCGGGCGGATGTTCGTGTTTGAATCGACGGGGCATGTCTATAAAAAAACGAAAGATGCCCTCGACAAGCCGCAGTTTCTAATCCGCTTGTTAGAAGATAAAAATGGCGATGGAGTGTATGATAAAAGTACTATTTTCGCTGACAAGGTAGGGTTTCCGCAAGGTGGGGTATTTTACAAGGGCAGCCTCTATGCTTCCTCGGCTCCTGATTTGCTGAAGTTAACCGATACCAATGGCGATGGTGTAGCCGATAAACGCGAGGTACTTTTAACGGGCTGGACACTCAACGTCAATGCCAACAGCCTGGTAGGGCCGTTTATGGGACCTGATGGTTGGCTTTACCTCACCAATGCCATTATGGGGTTCGATGTAACCACACAGGAGGGCAAACGACTAAAAGGCAAAACAGGTCGTATTTGGCGGGTGCGCCCCGATGGATCGGGATTAGAGTGGATTTCGGCGGGGGGCATGAACAACCCTGTAGAGCTAACGTTTACTGAGGCCGCCGAACCCATTGGCACTGAAACTTACTTTACCGAGCCACAGGCCGGGCAACGCGATGCCCTGGTTTATTGGACAGAGGGCGGGGTATATCCCAAACCCAGCAACCGCCTGAACGGCGATAGTCTGGTGCGCACTGGCGAACTAATGCCGGTAGTTGCCAAATACTCGCGGGTGGCTCCGTCGGGAATTGGCCGCTACCGGAGCACGGTGCTGGGTAACGGCTTTAAAGACAACCTGTTCAGTGCCCAGTTCAACACCCACCGGGTATTGCGCCATCAATTAATTCGGGAAGGGGCCTCCTTCCGCACCGAAGACGAAGTCTTCTTCTCGACCACCGATGAAGATTTCCACCCAACCGATGTGCTGGAAGATGCCGACGGTAGCTTGCTGGTGGTGGAAACAGGTGGCTGGTTTATTGAAGGCTGTCCGCTCTCGCAGGTATCCAAACCTGAGTTGCAGGGGTCTATTTACCGAGTACGTCGGCAGGGAGCCGCTGCCGTGCCCGATCCGTATGGCAACCAGATTCAATGGGCCGCGCTCACCCCCGCTACTGCTGCTGCTTACCTGACCGATGCCCGCCCCACGGTGCGCGACCGGGCGGTGCAACAACTGGTTGATCTGGGCAGTGCTGCCGTGGGCGTGTTGACCGACATGCTGACCCAGTCGTCAACTACCGATGCCCGCACCAAAGCTGTTTTTGCCCTGTACCGGATTGGCACCGCCGGCGCCTTAGCGGCTGTTCGGACTGGCTTAGCCGATGCGGATGTAAAGGTTCAGGTGGCAGCCGCCCGCACGGTTGGCATAGCGCACGACGATCTAGCTATCAACCAGCTCATAGCCCTGA
>JBBQUC010000147.1:0-8356 GCA_038212815.1 Cytophagales bacterium | reverse complement strand
AGACTGACCGGAAGTTGCCGCGCATTTGTGAGTTAACGGCTTTACGAATCCTGATTTCGTAGTGCCGGAGCCGGGTTAGAAAATCATTCATGCTGCCTAATAAATTCCGAACTTTGCAAAAGTAACGCGAAAATAACCCGGCATTGCATGAGTTTTCTGAAATCCCTGCTTCATACGGTTTGGCTGCTGGTACTTTGCACTGGCTTAAGTTGTTCAACTGGCTCAGGTAAAGAGCCTGAAAACCTCATCGACGAGGATAAAATGGTAAAGGTGCTAACAGATGTACACCTGGCCGAGGCTAAAATATCAAAACTGGGGTTACGTACGTCCGATTCGTCAACCATTGTGTATAAACGATTAGAGCGCGATATTTTCCGGAAATGGGCCGTTGATACAGCGGCTTATACCCAAAGCTATATTTATTACTCGTCAGACCCCGAAAAACTTACTCGTATCTACGAGCAGGTAACCAAAAATCTACAACAGCCTACCAAGCCAATCAAAAAACCAATATGATAACGGGCATTATTGGGGCAGGTATTTCAGGGTTAACATTGGCATGGCACCTACAGCAGCGTGGGCAGCCATATTTCCTTTGGGAAGCTGGTACACAGCCCGGCGGCTATATCCGCTCACAAACCGAAACTCTGCCAGACGGCCGTACCTACCTGTACGAACTTGGCCCTAACTCGCTCCTGGGCGATCAGGCACTGCTCGACTGGCTCGCCGAACTGGGCCTTGCTTCGGCAATAGTTTTGGCTAGCCCGGTTAGTAAAGCCCGGTTTATTTATCGCCAGGGTAAGTATCGACAACTACCGGCTGGGCCACCCTCACTCCTGTTTGGTCAGGCTGGCGAACCGCCTTTCTTTAGCTGGCGAACTAAATGGGCCATGTTCCTGGAACTCTGGAACAGCACGACTTCACCATCCCAAGAAACCCTGGCGCAGTTTTTCCGGCGACGGTTTTCGGACGAGCTTGTCGATTATGCACTGGGGCCATTTGTAGCGGGTATTTTCGCGGGTGACCCAGAGCAATTGCTTGTCTCCGAAACGTTTCCTATCTTGCTTACTTATGAACAGAAGTATGGGTCGGTGCTGCGGGGTTTCATGAAAAATCAGAGCATATCTGCCCGACGACAGTCGTTTAGTTTCCGGGATGGGATGCAGGTCTTGCCCACTGCACTTGCCAATCAGCTAACGGCTTTATCGCTCAACAATCCGGTTCAACAAATTGAAAAACAAGGTACTAGTTGGCTGGTAAAATCAGCTACGGGCAACCAACTAGTTGACCGTTTAGTATTGACTGGGCCTGCTGATGCAACTGCCCAACTAATTGACCTGTATTATCCTGAGATGGCGGATGCATTACGCCATCTTAACTATCCGCCTATGACTGTTGTGCATTCGGCCTATAAGCGTACTGATGTGACTCACCCGCTAAATGGATTTGGTGGACTAAATCCAGCGTTGACGGGTCAGTTTTCGGCGGGGCATATTTGGAGCAGTTCTATTTTTGATGGTCGCTGCCCTACCGATGAGGTGCTTTTTACCACCTTTGTGGGCGGTGTTCAATACGCTGATAATGCCCGCCAGCCAGATTGTGTACTATTGCCAAAGGTTGAGCAGGAACTGACTCAGGGATTTGGCATACAAGCTGCAACTCCTACGTTTAGGCGGGTGTATCGCTGGGAGCGGGCTATTCCACAGTATGACAAAAACTTGCTGGCAGTTAAAAAATGTGTACCGATGTTAGAAAGAGACGGGCTGCTAATGTGCACTAACTGGAACGAAGGGGTGTCGCTGTCTGATTGTATCACTAAAGCCCGGAAACTGGCTGCTCAACTTGCCTAATGATTTATCCACCCAACCGGCTGAGTGCTGTTGTCATTACGCTAAATTCAGAGCGCGTGTTGCCGGAGGTGCTGGAATCACTTACTTGGTGCGACGAGTTGTTGTTGGTCGATTCGGGGAGTACCGACCAAACTCTGGCCATTGCTGAGCAGTTTGGCTGCCGCATCATGCACCACGATTTTAATGGCTTTGGTGCGCAAAAACACTTTGCTGTTAGTCAGGCTCTGCATGACTGGGTACTGGTCATTGATGCCGATGAGATTGTACCTCCCGCCCTACAGGCCGAAATAAAAAAGATGCTGATAAATCCGGGTCAGTTAGTGGGCGTTAAAATTCCGGTTACACTGGTCTTTTTGGGTCAACTCATGCGGTATGGCAGCGAGTATAAGTGTTTTCATACCCGCCTGTTTAACCGGCAGTTTGGCAATTATAATCTCAACCGCGTACACGAAGACGTAGCGTTGTTGGGGCCGCTTGGTCAGACTAATAACTATATTTTACACCATAGCTATGGGTCGCTGCACGAATATTTCGAGAAATTCAATCGCTACACTACGGCTGGTGCATTAGACATGAATAGCGCGGGTAGGCGCGGCCCAATCTGGCAGGTCGTTGTTCGGTTACCCTTCACGTTTCTGAAATCGTATTTCTTGAAGCTAAATGTGCTGAACGGCTACCCAGGGTTTGTCTGGGCGTTATTATCAGCTATGTATCCGGTGGTGAAATACGCTAAACTGCGCGAAATACAACAAAAAACCCGCTTCCGGAGAAGCGGGTCTGACTCATCTATTGGGGTAGGGTCTGCAAAGGACCCGGAGGCAAAGAAAGTGCTTAAAACAAGTTCTTAATGTCGATCCGGCGGTGCAGCTGTTCCTCGTTTTTGATGGGGAGGAGTACCATTACTTTCCCCTGTTCATGTACGGCTTCAATCTGCTCTTCGTCAACAAAGGCGGGAATATCCAATACGCGAAGAAACATAGGTACGGCCAGCCGCTGGCCTACGGTATCGTTATCCTGAACCAGTAGGGTATATAACACCAGTTTATTGCCTTCTACCAGCACATTGAATGAATTAGCACTAACGCCAGGGGCCGATAGTGTAATGACCAGGCGGTCGTCCTCACGCTCAACGTTCATGGTGGTCATAGTTGATCCGCCATAGAGCGTATTCAGCAGATCAATCTGCCCACCCGTGCCGTTAAACACGTTTTCTATCGCTTTCATAGTAGTTGCTGTTTACTGTACATCCTTACGTAAACAAATGCCGTGCCTATACCTACTAGCGGGTATTGTCGTGCCAAACTGACAGTGAAAAATTGGTAAAATCGGCCTAATAATGCCATTAAGGCCGATTTTTAGTTTAATTTAGCCAATAAACAGCCCGATTGTGATACTCGGTTTTTTTTTACTATTGTTGATTTTTGGGGCATGGCTGTGGTTACAATTCCACAAACGGCACCACGGACTGCGGGTTTTACTCTACCATAAAGTACGCACAGGCCCCGCCGACTCTTTAACGGTTTCACCCCAACAACTGCGCCAGCACCTCCAGGCACTGATACAGGCAGAATATGAATTTATCTCGGCCCAAACTCTACTAAGCCATCTGAGCGACTCTGCAAAATTACCTAAACGGGCTGTGTTGTTGACGTTCGATGATGGCTATGCCGACCTGCTGGTGCATGCCCTGCCCATTCTGCGTGAGCTAAACCTGCCTGCGGTATTCTTCATCCCAACGGCCCACATTGGCGGCTATAATGATTGGGATGGGGCTACGGATGCCCTCATGACTACTAATGAACTGAGTTTGCTGGCTCAGGAAGGCTTTGCTCTGGCTTACCATTCGCACCAGCATCTAAACTACCGAACCCTAACTATTGAGGAAATTACCGACGATTTGACGGAAAACGTAGCTACGGGTAATTATGTGGAGATAAAGGGCAACCACATGGGGTTGCCCCTACAGCCGTTATTTGCTTATCCATATGGGGGCAGGCCAACTAACAAAACTACTCGGCAGGCTATGTACCAAACCATGAAGCAACTGGGCATTCGGCTGTCGTTCAGAATTGGTAACCGCATAAACCCGTGGCCAGTAGCTAATCCCTACGAGGTTAACCGGATCGACGTGCGTGGAGTCGAACCCCTGAAAACCTTTTTGTGGCGTGTGCATTGGGGCAAATGGTTGTAACTTTGCTGTATGCACATTAGAATCGGAACGCGGGGTAGCCGCTTAGCCGTTTGGCAGGCTGAGCACGTTCAGCAACTGCTGCGTGGGGGGGCAATCACCTCCGAACTTGTCTTTATCGACACCAAAGGCGATCAGGTTTTAGACCGTTCGTTATCGAAAATAGGGAGCAAGGGCGTTTTTACGCAAGAGCTTGAAGACCAACTCCGGGCAGGCACTATTGACATTGCCGTACACTCAGCCAAAGATTTGCCCTCTAGCTTACCGCCCGATTTGGGCATTATTGCCTTTACCGAGCGAGAGCAGGTAAACGATGTACTGGTGAGCCGTAATCCCAACGTATCGCTCAGCACTGGGCAAATCTTTACGGTTGGTACCTCATCGACCCGCCGGGTGGCTATGCTGAAACATTTTTGCCCGCAGGTGCAGGCCGTCGATATACGGGGTAATCTGCAAACGCGGCTCCGTAAGCTTGATGAAGGGCACTGCGACGCGCTGCTGCTAGCCTATGCCGGGGTGCATCGGATGGGGTATGATGCACTGATTACCGAGTTTTTACCCGTGGCCAAGTTTACGCCTGCTGTTGGGCAGGGGAGTGTAGCTATTGAGGCTGCCTATACCTTAGCCCCTGATAAGCAGACTCTAATTAGGCAGCTAACCAACCATACGCCCACCGAATACACGCTGCTGGCTGAGCGGGCCTTTCTTCGCCGATTAGAGGGGGGGTGTAGCATTCCGGTTTTTGCCCTGGCTACTCTGGTAGGCGACAAACTGAGCCTGACGGGAGGCCTAATCAGCCTGGACGGTACTACCCTGTTGCGCGAAACCCATACCGGTTCCTCAAGTGAAGCAAGTGAACTTGGCCATCAATTGGCTGAAACAATTTTGGTGCAGGGTGGCGATGCGATTCTACAAACTATCCGCACTTTTCAAGTATGAATCTTTTCAAGATCAGTTGGAGTAACCTCCGCGACAAACCCTTGAGCAGTTTTCTGAGTGGACTGCTTATGACCCTTGGTATTACCATTATCTCGTTACTGCTGCTCCTCAACAAGCAGCTAGAGGAGCAATTTACCAAAAATATAAAAGGAATAGATATGGTGCTGGGTGCCAAGGGTAGCCCCCTGCAACTGATTTTATCCAGTATTTACCAGATTGATTCGCCTACGGGTAATATTTCGCTGGCCGAAGCAGAGCGGCTTACCCGCAACCCCATGATTAAAACCGCTATTCCACTAGCTATGGGCGACAACTACCGCTCGTTTCGGATTGTGGGCACTACTAAAAAATACCTCGATCATTTTGGGGCATCAGTAGAGCAGGGGCGGCTGTTTGTGCAGGCATTAGAGGTAGTTATTGGTCCTCGTGTGGCTGAGGTGGCGGGCCTAAAACTGGGCGATCTCTTTGCGGGGTCACACGGACTGGATAAAGATGGCGAGGCTCATGCAGGTTCACGCTATAAGGTGGTGGGAATATTGAACGCCACCAATACCGTTACTGACCAGTTGATTCTAACGCCGGTATCAAGTGTGTGGGCCATCCATGAACACCATGAAGTGGCCCATACCGAAACCGTAGTCGGCAATGAGCCAACGGATGATGCCCGCGAGATTACGAGTATGCTTATCAAATTCCGAAACCCGATGGGCATGATGCTGGTGCGAGGTATTAATGCCAACTCTAAACTACAGGCCGCCCTGCCAAGCATTGAAATAAACCGGCTGTTTTCGCTGCTGGGCGTTGGGGTCGATACACTGCGATACATGGCCATTGCTATTATGATCATTGCCGGTATCAGTGTATTTGTATCGCTCTATAACTCGCTTAAAGAACGGCGGTACGAAATGGCCCTCATGCTCTCGATGGGAGCCACCCGGTTGCAACTATTCGGTATGTTGTTGCTGGAAGGTTTGGTGCTGGCCCTGCTCGGATTTGTGCTGGGCATTGTGCTGAGCCGGGTAGGGCTGCTGCTATTATCGACTAGGCTGGAAAATAATTATCATTACAGCGTTGCCCGGTTGAGCATTCTGCCCGAAGAGTGGAGTTTGTTAGGCATGGCCATCAGCATTGGGGTAGTAGCCGCCGCGCTGCCCGCTATTGGCGTGTACCGCATGAATATCTCGAAAACATTGGCTGAGGAATAAGAACACCCCTCTTCATGCCTATTTTGCTGATAACCCCACAATCAGGGCTATGCGTTTGGCGCGGGTTAGGGGTTGTTTGGCCAGGAGTAACTGCTCTAAAAACGCCCGTTTAGTTGACCGCGACAAGCTCTCGAAATAAAGCTTAGCTGTCGGATTAGCGTTAAGGGCGACTTCCAGGTCGGGTGGGGTGATTAGGTTTTCCACCTCATCGAGAGCGGTCCAGGTACCGGTTTTTTGTGCCAGATCTATCAACCGTTGGCCAGCCTCGGTCATTAGCCCCGCCTGAGTTAGCTTTTCTACCTTAGCTTTATTAACCCGGCTCCAGTTACTTTTTGGGTTGCGCTGGGCAAAATATTGCAGATAGAAATCGGCATCCCCTTTTTTTACCGACGAGTCGATCCAGCCAAAGCAAAGAGCCTCATCAACGGCCTCATCATAGCTAACGCTGGGTATCGAGCTGGCATTTTTATAAATGCGTAGCCAGACATTTTTTTCCGTAGACCCATTTATACCCAGCCATTGCCGCCAGGCCATACGGTTTTCGAAATGTCGTGATTCAGGTAAGTCAGCGTGAAGCATGGCAGTGTTGCCTTAATGCACGCTCTTGCCAGCCGCTAGCAACTCCTGCGGACTTTGGTAGCCAATTACTTTTTTTAGCACTTTGCCATTGCCGTTAATAAACAGCAGGGTGGGTAAATACTCGGTTGGGTAAACCTGCGCCAAGGCCGGACCTTCGCCCTTCTCAATATCTATTTTAACATTGATGAACTGCTTGTTGAAATAGTCAGCTACGTCTTTCTTGGTGAACACGTTTTTCTGTAGTTGTTTGCAGGGGCCGCACCAACTGGCGTAGGTATCCAGAAAAATAATTTTCTTTTCAGCTTTAGCCTGCTTAAGTACCGTAGCCCAGCTGGCTTCGGAGAACTGAATACCTTCTTCTTTGGGGCGGTTGCCCTTACCTCCAGCCACAACCTGGGTTAAACTTATAATTGCCGCAAGGAGTACTATGGTGAGCCAGCTAACTTTTTTCATAAGAATGATTGGTTTTTGTCATAACGACCGATTGCTTAACTTTCGTTTTCAGAACCCCCGTATTTATACAGCTAAAGTAAGCAGAGTTTATCAAATTTCAAGCCAGTATGGGCCGGGGCAACACCGCTACGCCAAATTCTCGTACCTTTGCAGGCCGATTTACCCAAGTTCATGGTTATCAAGCAAGCCGAATTCCTGATTAGCAATACTGACCCGACCAAATGCCCCCGGCCTGACAGGCCCGAATACGCCTTTATTGGCCGCTCTAACGTAGGCAAATCGTCGTTAATCAATATGCTGATGGCTAAGAAAGACCTGGCCAAAACATCGGGTAAGCCCGGAAAAACGCAGCTTATCAACCATTTTACCATCAATAACACCTGGTACCTAGTCGATTTGCCGGGTTACGGCTACGCGCAGGTTAGCAAAACCGACCGCGAAAAATTTGCCCAGATTATTAACGAGTACCTCACTACCCGCACCAACCTCCTCTGTATTTTCGTACTGGTCGATGGGCGGATCGAACCCCAGAAAAAAGACCTCGATTTTATGACACGACTGGTAGAGCAAAGCCTGCCCTTTGTGATTGTGTTTACCAAAACCGAGAAAATGAAAGCGGGTAGTACCGAGAATATGCTGACTCGCTACCGCACTACCCTGCTCGAAACCTTTGCCGAAGTGCCACAACTCTTTGTTACTTCGGCCAGCAACAGGCGCGGGCGCGATGAAGTGCTAGCCTTTATTGATTCATTAAATAAAGAGTATAAAAAATGAAGCGGTTGGCTAAACCGTTTTACCAACAATGGAAACATTAAAACAAATTGCCAACGTTACGGGCCAGCCGGGCCTGTACCGGATTCTGAAACCTAGCCGGGCTGGGGTTATCGTTGAAACACTCGACGCGAAGAAAGAAAAAACTATGATGGGGCCAACCGCCCGGGTATCAGTGCTGAGCGATATTTCGATCTATGTCGATACTGAAGAACAATCTAAATCGCTGGGCGATGTGCTGCTAGCCGTTGCCGATCAGTTTGGCGATACCTTGCCCGTAACCGCCAAGAGCGACGAGGCTGACCTCGCCGATTTTATGGCGGCTGTCGTACCCAATTATGACCGTGAAAAGGTGAGAAGGACGGATATTA
>JBBQUC010000146.1:0-8456 GCA_038212815.1 Cytophagales bacterium | reverse complement strand
TTATTGTACTTTTCTTAGTTGGATGCCCGTCTTTACGATCTCTTGGTACACCTTGATGGATTAATACCCATCGCTGGATGGTGGCGTGGTCAACGCCCCATTTGGCTTCGAGCTGGCGGTACGTAACCCCGCCTGTCAGGTACTCGAGTACAATTTTTTCGCGTGTTGTTGGCTGTTTCTTGTCGCCCATAAGTTCACAAAGTTAGTGTAAACCTATTTCAGGACGAGACATAAACCTATTTCAGGACGAGACATATACCCTTCGTCGGCGGCTTTTTTCAGGTAGGCAAGGCAGCTATCCCGCTCATTCAATCCGGCATATACGACCGCCCTTTCGTACTTGGCACGCGGAGTGGTGGCGGTGAGGTCGCGGAGAAATGCCCCGACTTGTGCCCGATTTCCCAATTTGGCTTCGCAATAGATTAATACAGGGGTAGGCCGTTTGTAGTCGGGATTCAGCACCAGCCCCTTTCGAAAATTGGCCACCGCCCGGCCATACTTCTGCTGGCACATGGCCGCATATCCCTGAGCGGTATAATAAACAAACGAATTACCGAAAATAGCCTGCCCATTGTTAATGCTGGCCTGGGTTAAATCGAACCGATTGGCATAGGCGCAGTTGAGTATATGCCCACTCAGAATAACCGGATAGAGCGGATCGAGTTGTACGGCCTGGGTACTATACCGGATGGCCTCATCCAGCCGACCCATCGAGCGCAGCAGCAGGCTATACCAGTAGTCGGCCTGAGCATCGTTGGGATTATACTGGAGCGCAATCCGAAACGCATTCTCTGCCGCCTGCCACTCGTAGGTATCGTGGTAGAGCGTGCCTAAAACCGCGTAGGCGGTGCTGTTGGTCGGTTCGAAATGAATGGCTTTCAGTGCACTCTGCTCTCCCAGTGCGTACGTTTTTTTGGTATCATACCCCAAACCCGGCAGGATTATATAGGCTTCGGCTTTCAGCGCGTAGGCTTCAGCAAAGGTAGAATCGAGAGCCAGTGCCCGATTGAATTGGGTAACGCTGGCCAGTACATTTGCTTTAGTACGGGAAATCAGCAATTGCCTGCCCTTCAGAAACAGGTTGTAGGCTTCGAGGTTCCGGGTACGGGCCAGGGTTAGTTTTTCGGAAGTGGCGGCAGGAATGGGTAGTTTCAGTTGCATGGCCACATCGCGAACAATCTGGTCGGTCAACTGGAAAATAGCTCCCACGGCTCCACCATACCTGTGTACCCATACCTGGCTATCATCTGCTGTACGGATAAGTTCAACCTTGATCTGAATCTGGTTGTTAGTCTTCAGCACACTTCCTTTCAGGATAATGGCGACCTGTAGTTCATCGCCAATTCGCCGAATACTTTTTCTGGTGGTCTGGTATTGATCAGACGACGACCGCGCAATGACCTTCAGGTTTTTGAGCAGCGAAACAGACGCATGCACATCGTCCATAATCTCGTCGCACACCGGGCTACCCTCAGCCGTTCCCAGATTAGTGAAGGGCAATACAGCGAGAGAATTGCCAGCGGGAGCCTGTGGATGAGCACCAGCCCGAAGCGGATACTGTGCATCCAGATAGGCCCCCATACCCAGCATCATCCCTACTGTCAGCCCTGCAAAACCCCACTTTCGCCAGCTAAACCGGTGCAGGCGGTTGGTACTACCGGTAACCGGGTTGTCGGGGGAGGGCAGCGATACCAGCGAAGGAGCCGGAGGAGGTAGTCGTTCTGCCACCAGATCAGGAAAGGGCGAGGAGATTACTGGAGGCAGTTGCGCATATAGTTTTCTGAATTCGCTGGGGCTTACCTTAAACTCCCCGATAAAATAGGTACTAAAGTTCTGGGGATTGTTAATTCCTACATTATCGCCAATTTCAGCAATCCGCAAATCAGTATTCAGCAATAAGTATCTAGCTTTCTGGAGCCTACGCTTACGGATATATAACGATATGGGCAGGTCTGTCTGGTCTTTAACCGTTCGGTGCAGCTTCGACCGGCTGATGCCAAGCGTCTGGCAGATGGTGTCAATGCCAAAAGAAGGGAGTTCCAGATTCTCGTCGATTAGCCGATTTAGTTTTTCGACAAGTATGTTCTCAGACGTTATCATGTAAAAAACCCAACTGTTCAATTGACAAATATATCAATTGGCCCACTTATTTCTCCATCCACCGGTCAAAATCAGGCAGTTTCTCCCGGCCCCACGGGCTATTGCCCCAGTTGCAACCGTCCGCCGGAGTTATAGAGGAGTTTGCCCAGAGGGTCATAGAGCAGCGTACTGCCCAGGGCCGTGTAGTTAGCCGGAATCGTCACGCTGTGTTTGAGCCGCACCTTCTCCCCCACCTGGGGTAAGCGCCCCACTGACCACAGGCTGGTATCAGTCCAGGAGCCATTTTTAAGACTGAAGACCACCAGCATCTGCTGAAACTCGTAGGCTCCCATGTCGATGCGACTACCGGCGTAGAAGCGGGGATTGCCCGCCAGGTCCGTGAGGCCCACTGTAGCGGTGGTGGTGGCCGGATCGCCCGCGTTAATGGCCGCTGAACCGGTGGCTAATAACGTGGCCGTGGTGCTGGCAAGGGGCGAGGTAGTAGCCGTCAGATTGCCCGTTCCGGTGGCGTAGCCCGTCACGCTCGGCTCGAAGAGACTATACTGGGTGTAGATTCCAGCCTGATAGTTAGTATTGACAAAGGTGTTGACCCCGCCGTTGCCCCACACCACGCAGTTGGCCAGGCGGGGGTAGGTGCGGACACCAAATTCACCAGCATTCAACATAACCCCGCCCTGTGCAGCACTGTTGCTTTGAAATGAACAGTTGGTTAGGGTCGGGCTGTTGCTGTCCGAATAAGAACCCTCGTTGAAAATGGCTCCGCCCTGTACAGCACTGTTGCTTTGAAACGAACAGTTGGTCAGAATCGGGCTGCTGGTGCCCGAATAACCACTGTTGAAGATGGCCCCGCCCTGATTGGTAGCACTGTTGCGTTGAAAGGCGCAGTTGGTCAGCACCGGGCTACTATTGCCATAATACCCATCGTTGTAGATGGCACCGCCATAGGTAGCACTGTTGGCCTGAAACAAACAGTTGCGAATCACGGGGCTACAACTACTGCTCCCACCGCTGTTATACATTCCTCCACCGGCGTAGGGATAACTTCCACTGGCATTGCCGCCAGTGATCACAAAGCCATCCAGCACAGCAGAGGTAGTCAGGCCACCGGGGTTGCGGATAACGTTGTAGCTGTTGTCAGTGGTGCTGGTAGGGCTGCCGATTTCCCCACTCAGCGTCGTGGACAAAGGGTTGGTGAGCACCCGTTGGCTCAAGGCGGTTTCGCTGCCTGAAAAGCTCCCGTAGAGGGTCACCCCATTACGCATAGCAAAACTGAGACTGGGGTTGGTAGTAGAAGTGGGTTTATAAACCCCCGTAGCCACCCAGATTTCGGCAGTCGACGCACCGCCACAAGAGTAGTTCAGGGCTGCTTGTAGATCGGTGAAGGCATCGGTCCAGTTCAGACCCGTATTCGCCCCCGTGGCCCCGGCCCGCACGTAGAGACGGGCAGGCGGGGTGCTCATTCCCGGATACTCATAGGCTCCCATGTCGATGCGGCCACCGGCGTAGAAGCGGGGATTGCCCGCCAGGTCTGTAAAGCCCACTGTAGCGGTGGTGGTGGCAGGGTCGCCCGCATTGACGGCTGGTGAACAGCCATAGAGTTGGGTAGCGGTAGTGCTGACAAAGGGCGAGGTGGTGGCCGTCAGGTTGCCCGTCCCGTTAGTGTAGCCCGTCACCGACGACTCGAAGAAGCTGTAACTGGTAATGACCGAGGCCGCACCGCTGAAGGTAATGACTCCACCGTTACCCCACACCACGCAGTTGATCAGGCTGGGGGCGCCCGAAGGTCCACTGATGTAGATTGCCCCGCCACCGTTGGGGGCACTGTTGGCCTGAAACGAACAGTTGGTCAGGCTGGAGCTACTGCTTCCTGAAACAGCGGCATCGGCAAATACAGCACCGCCCTGATCTGTAGCCGTGTTGCTTTGAAAGGCGCAGTTAGTCAGCACCGGGCTGCTTTTGCCCGAAAAAGACCCATCATTATACATGGCTCCGCCCCGTGTAGCGCCGTTGGCCTGAAACAAACAGTTGCGAATCACGGGGCTACAGTTGTTGCCTGTATTATATCCAAAGTTAAACATCCCACCACCACAGTAGGCGGGATAGCTCGCCCCATTAGCCCTGCCACCAGTAATGAGAAAGCCATCCAGCACGGCGGTGGTGGTTAGACCAACAGGGTTGCTGATCACGTGGTAGCTGTTGTCGGCAGTGGTGGCCGGGTCACCGATCTCCCCACTCAGCGTGGTGGATAAAGGGCTGGTTAGCACCCGTTGGCTCAAGAGCGTTTCACTACCCACAAACCCTCCGTAGATGGCTACCCCATTCTTCATGGCAAAACTGGCCGTGCGAACCGTGCCAGGTTTATAAACGCCCCCCGCTACCCAGACCTGATCGGTGACTGCGCTAGCCGTAATCATGGCCTGTAAATCGCCACTGGCATTGGCCCAGGAGGCCCCTGTACCCGTGCCTGTAGCAGCGGATTTCACGTAGTGGATAGTCTGGGTCAGGGCAGGGCGGCTGCTTACCAGCAACAATAACAGCAGGGGGCAGCACAAGGCCCACCGCACGAATTGAACAGAAAACAGGTGCATAAATCAGATAAAAAAAGTAAACTGAATACGGGTCTGGCAGGAGCAGCTAATAGCCTCAGGCTCTGTTCCCAAAGCTAACCCGGTTTTTACTAATAACCTATAGGGTGAGTTACTTAACCGTTGGCTGGGGGATAAAACTGTTGTTGTTTATTGTTTCTACCGGCAAAATTGGTGGACGGGTTAAACATTTTCGCAAAGTTTCAGTAATCTTGTCATCAGATAGTGAGCAGACCACGTGGCCTGCGTTTAACCAGATAAAACTATGCGTTGGTTAGGTGGACGCGAAAGCGATAATGTAGATGACCGCCGGGGAAGTGGCCCTGGTGGTCTGGTTATTGGCGGGGGCATTGGCACCGTAGTGGTTGCCCTTATTGTGATGCTGCTGGGTGGTGATCCATCGAGCATCCTGAACCAGGGGGGCGATCAGGCTGCGCAGGCTCCCGTTAGTCAGCAGACCGACGATGCCGCTGCCCAGTTCACAAAACGGGTGCTGGCCAGTACGGAGGATGTCTGGACGAAGATTTTTGCCCAGCAGAATGCCCAGTATCCCAAACCGACGCTGGTGATGTATCGGCAGGTTACCTCGTCGGGTTGTGGCACGGCGCAGGAGGCTATGGGTCCATTTTATTGCCCCCTCGATCAGAAAGTGTATATAGACCTCTCCTTCTACGATGAACTGGCCCGGCGGTTTCAGGCTCCCGGCGAGTTTGCGATGGCCTACGTAGTTGCCCACGAGATTGGGCATCATATCCAGAAACAGTTGGGGATTATGGACAAGACAGACCAACTGCGGGAGCGACTCAGCGAACGCGAGTACAACAAGGTGTCCGTTCGGCTCGAACTTCAGGCCGACTACTTTGCCGGGGTGTGGGCGCACCACGCCCAGGGACAGAGCATCGCCCTGGATAATAACGATGTCGAAGCGGCCCTGACGGCTGCCAACGCCATCGGCGATGATAAGATTCAGGAAGCCACTCAGGGGCGGGTTGTGCCCGATGCGTTCACCCACGGGTCGTCGGCACAACGGGTCTATTGGTTTAAAAAGGGACTAAAAACGGGTGATATTAATCAAGGCGATACCTTCAACAGTAGAGAAGACAGCAATTTATAACACCGCTCAGTAAAAAGGTCATTGTGAACGGGTGGCTACTGATTACATTTCTTCTGTAATCAATAGCCACCCGTTCACCTATAGGAACCATGAGCAGATTTTATCAGGGGGTAGTTGTAGTCCTTTTTCTCAGCATGGCCCATATCGGCCTGGGGCAGCGTGCCAACGTATATCAGCAGCCAGCCACCAGGGCTAGTCAAGTATATATCGACAAAAAGGCCACCCGCGTCCGGGTTACAGATAGCCTATCTCAATATCGGAAGCGGGTTGTCAATTCGTTTCTGGATCGGTTTCAGCCCAACGGCACCACCTATAGTGATCGGTATGACTCCCTTCAGGCCGAAGCGAAACGTCAACGCTGCGCACCCATGCTCACCGCCTGGCAGCAGGTAGTTGACCAACTTGCCCGCATCGAGCAGTTGCTTAGCGAAACCAGGTATGGCCTGCTGAGTCAGGAAAAACAGGCCGGGAGCCTGCCCATTATCGATTCGCTGGTGGTACGCAAGGGGCAACGCCTGTTCATGCACATTCACTACACCATCACCTCCGGGTTTGGGTGCATCATTCCCGGCATAAACATGAACGCCTACCCCACGCTAACAGTGCTGCAACAGCAACGGCAGGTAATTATCGAAGGTCGATTCCAGTCGTATCAGGCCCAAACGGTATCTGTTCTCCCGCGCGTAACAGGCAATACCCCCGCCGATGCAGCTAACTACCTCAATACCATTCAGCGACTACTGCAACTGTACTATGCCCAATTGCAAACCAGTTTTCGGGAATACAGAGTGTATGAGCGCAACCAGAACCTGGCAACGGATACTGACTTACTGAATTTTAGACGAGAATTTTGCAGCGATATTTTATGCGAGGTAGCCTCAAAATAGGCCTTTGCCTGGTGCTGTTCGGCACATCAGCCATTGGGCAGACCGATAGCTCCGGGGTAAAGCTACCCCTGTTTCTACAACGGGAGGAAGCCCGTAAAAAAGACCCGAACCAGAGGGTAGTCGATCCTACCTTTGCCCGCCAGTATGCACTAGCTAACCAGGCTAATCAACTCGCTGATCTAAATGCGCAACTCGCCGAATATCAATACCGAAAAGCAACCAGGGAGTATTACATCAAAGACCTCGACTACCGGGGTAAGGTTTTTACCTGGCAGTACACCTCAGCCAGGATGACATTTGCCGTGGCGGTACTCATTGTGTGCTGTGGCCTGCTGTTTTCGGGTATCCAGTTCCGGCTGGCCATGAAACAGGCCACCATTCGGCTCGAACAACTCCGGCGGCATCATACCCGGAAAGCAGCCTCACCCGACCCCGACAAACATGACGACCTGGCCACCACCCTGAAACTCTCGACGCAGGGCATTGAGATCAGCTCGTCAATTCTGGGGGTCATTGTGCTGGGGTTATCCCTGGCATTTTTCTACCTATATCTGGTGTATGTATTCCCGATCAAAGAAACGAACTTCGATATGTCGGGCGTACGAACCGAGCAGCAGGAAAATGCTCCACCCGTTTCTGGTAAATAAAAGTCATTTTAGTCAGTCATCGTATTCCCCTTCACCGGCAATAGGTGCCTCGTTCGGTTTTGGCCAGTGCATCGCCTGCTATCATTCCGCGCTGCCAGGCAGTACAGGCGGCTGTCGGGTTGTGGTTGGCCCAATGGGCCTGCCCCATATACCCATACAGGTTATCGACTGAGGCATCGAGTTGCTCGGCGCGTTGGAAGGCTGTTAGGGCTACCGCAGGCTGTTTTTGCCGCAAATAATAAAGGCCAAGATTCCGGTGTGCCCAGGCATTCTGATCGTCCTGCCGCAGCGATTGCTGAATGAGCGGCAGTGCTTCGGCATCGCGGTTGAGCATGAGCAACAGATACGCTTTATTGTTGGGATAGTACGGCTGGTCGGGCCGCTGCCGGATGGCGCGATCCACATAAGGCAACCCCTCGGCATACTGCCCCTCATGCGCCAGCAGCAGGCTGAAGTTGTTGAGGGCTTCGGGCTGATTGGGGTTGAGTTTCAGGGCGGCTTCGGCATCCTGCCGGGCAGGGGCATACTGCTTCTGGCTATAAAACAAGGCTCCCCGATTCGTGAGGGCTTCAGCATTACGGGGGTCGAGTTGCAGGGCGCGGTCGTAAGCCGCCTGGGCATTGGTTATATTATTCAGCCGCAGGTAACTGTCGCCAAGCCGGGTTTGGTAAAACGTCGAGTCGCGGTAGGTTTTTTCGATGCGCTGTAAATCAGCCAGTGCGCCGGGGGCATCGCCCGTTTCGAGCCGTACATCGGCCCGGTTCAGAAACGCAGCCTCGAACCCCGGATCGGTGGCAATGGCCTGGGAGTAGTCAGCAATGGCACCCTCCCGGTCGCCATTGCGGGAACGGGCCAGACCCCGATTGCTGTAGGCATCGGCAAAATCAGGCTTTTTTTCGAGGGCTTCGGTATAGTACCGAATAGCCTCGCGGTACTCCCGCTTGTGCAGTTGCACGTTCCCTCTCAGAAAAAACTGCGCGGCCTCTTCCTGATTCTGCGACGAACAGGAGAAAAATAACGATGCCTGAAGACTGATGAATAATGAGTAATAACTGATGAATGATGCCTGATGAACCCACAAGCTATAGGGGCAAAAACGCCTTTTACCCGTACTCCGCAGGCT
>JBBQUC010000145.1:0-8484 GCA_038212815.1 Cytophagales bacterium | reverse complement strand
GCATAAGGCCGTTTTTGGTTAAAATTTCGCGGGCCAGGTTCAGGTAACTGATAGCCCCTTTACTGTCGGCATCCTGCACCATCACGGGTACCCCAAAACTGGGCGACTCGCTCAGGCGGATGTTCCGGGGAATGATCGTTTTGAACACCATCTGCTGAAAATGCGCTGTTACCTCGCCCACTACCTGATTGGATAGCCGAACCCGCAAATCGTACATGGTGAGCAGAATCCCTTCGATAGCCAGGCTGGTGTTCAGCCGCGACTGAATGATTTTGATGGTATTGAGCAGTTTACCCAGCCCTTCCAGCGCGAAGTACTCGCACTGCACCGGCACAATTACCGAGTCGGCAGCGGTGAGGCTGTTAATTGTTATCAAACCCAGTGATGGTGAACAGTCAATGATAATAAAATCATAATCATCGCGGATGCTCTCCAGCGCCTCTTTCATCTTGTCTTCCCGGTTCTGGAGGTTAATCATCTCAATTTCGGCACCCACCAGGTCGATGTGCGACGGCAATAGAAAGAGGTTCGGAAAATCAGTCTGAATAATGGCATCCCGCGTGTGTACATCTTCAATCATGCACTCGTAAATGCTGTGTTCGATCTCTTTAGGGTTATAGCCTAAACCCGACGTGGAGTTCGCCTGGGGATCAGCATCGACAATAAGTGTTCGGAATTCAAGCGCGGCCAGACTGGCGGCTAAATTAATCGTAGTGGTGGTTTTGCCGACACCCCCCTTTTGGTTGGCAATCGCAATGACTTTACCCATGTTCCGGTTGGTTGCAAAAGCCAAAGATGATGGATAGTTTCCACGATTGCAAGTAACGTTCCACGAAAATGTTTCACGAAGCCGAAAGTGTGAACAAATGAACGCCTGTAAAATCGTATTCAGAGAGAATGATGTAACAAAGGTTACCCGTTCGGGTGAGTGGTTGTATGACGGCGGTCAGGACAGGTATTGATTGAATTCAGGGAGTAGGCTGACCTGCATCAGAGGCTGGACAGGCGTGGATAGGTACCTTTGTCGTATCGAAAAACAACCGAGTCCCATGCGCCAGTTACTTTTGCTTCCCCTTCTGGTAGTAACCCTCTCATTTGCCCGTGCACAAGACTCCAGCGACTGGATTCGCCTTCGGCATTACGCCCAGGCTATTGGCGTGGATAGCCTCTGCGCCCAGCCCGACTCGACTTGCCTGACCAGCTATTTTACCCAGATTGTGTATGGGCATACGCCCCGCCGAATAAGTTATGAGGGTGTGCCAGCGCAACTGGACACGGCCGGCATCAACCGCCTGACCAGCCAGTTTCTAGCCGGAGCCGACTGGTGTCCGCTGCTGGATTCGCTCGAAGCGCACGACCGGGCTTATCGCGGGCTAAAAGAGTACTGCATGCGCTGTTTGATCGACGACTACATGGCTGACTCACTGACCATTGAGCAAATACAGGAGACGTTGAATACCTACCGCTGGCTAAACCGCTTTTCGGCGGAGAAGCGCGTAGTGGTGAACATTCCGTCTGCCAGTCTCCGGGTGATCGACCGGCAGGGCGAAACGTTGCTTAGTAGTCGGGTAGTGGTCGGTAAAGCCAGTACGCCTACCCCTCTTTTCACCGCATTTATTCCCAGCCTGGTCATGTATCCCTACTGGAACGTACCGCGCTCGATTATGCAGAAGGAACTGCTGCCAAAAATTCGGAAAAACCCGGCTCTTGTTCTGGACTTCATGAACCTTCAAATCATCACTGCCAATGGGCAGGTAGTTGATCCAGCAACTGTCAACTGGGCAGGCTCCATAAAATCATTTCCATACCGGCTCCGCCAATCGACGGGGTGCGATAATGCCCTGGGGCTACTGAAATTCAATGTAACCAGCATCTACGATATTTATCTGCATGATACCAACGCCCGACGGGTTTTTACCAGCGAGAACCGGTACCTGAGTCATGGCTGTATCCGGGTCGAAAAACCCGCCGAACTGGCTAACCTACTGCTGGGGTATGACCGCCTTAAAACCGACTACTTCACCCGTTGCCCGGTCAATGCCAGCCCAAAAACAGTGCTTTTGCCAAAACAGATACCCGTAATGCTGACGTACAACGTGCTGGATATGGACGAATTCGGAGCCGTGCAGGTGTATCGGGATGTCTATGGCTGGTGGAAACTAGCCTTGTGAGCTACCTCTCTATTTCTTACCCAAAGTCAATGGATTGATTACTACCGGAGAAGTAAATCCGATCTACACCCGCTCCAGCAGCCACCAGAGCGGCTTGCGTCGTTTGATAACGGTGTAGTGATTCTGCACATAGGTCTGAATGTGTTGCTGAGCTTCGGCTACCTCGTCGGTAAGGCACACGAGTTGGAGGTCTTTCTCACTGATAGTGCCCACCCGGATCATGTCCTGCATGTAGTTCATCAGCGGCTGGTAATAGGCACGGCCCATCAGCACTACGGGAAACTGGTGAACCACCCCCGTTTGCACCAGCGTGAGGGTTTCAAAGAGTTCGTCCATTGTTCCCCAGCCGCCGGGCATCACCACAAACGCATACGAGTATTTGAGCAGCAGCACCTTCCGCACGAAAAAGAAATTGATCGTCACGCTCCTGTGCAGGTAGGGATTGGGTTGTTGCTCGTAGGGCAGGCGAATGTTGCAGCCCACCGATTGCCCCCCGGCCTCGAATGCTCCCCGGTTGGCGGCTTCCATCAGGCCGGGGCCACCGCCAGTCATCACTGTAAACCCCAGGTCGTGGATGGCCCGGCCTACCTGTCGGGCCAGGTCATAGTAGAGGTGTCCCTCGCGGAAGCGGGCCGAGCCAAACACCGTAACGCATGGGCCCACAAAGTGTAGCGTCCGCAAGCCCTTCAGAAATTGCCATCCAATCTGGAAAATGAAGCGCAACTCGGAACGGCGGTCTTTTGGTCCGTCGAGTTCCTGGGTGAGCGCGTCGTTCACAAGGGGCCGGATGGGTGGGCGGGGTTTTGACGAAGCTGGACTACTTTCCATACGTGTTTGTGTAATCGTTTTTGGGAAGGTCGGTGGTCAGTAACGGCCTTCACCAAGATGGCTGCCGGTGCGATCATAGGTAAAACCCTGATGACTCCATCGAAGGGCAGCTTACAGTGTAGCAACGCCCTTTCTGCTCACTGCCGCCCCCTTCTGGTTCTGCTTTCCCAGCGTCCAGTAGCGGGTGTCGTTGGTGTCGTGCCAGGCGTAACCCGTCCAGCGGTTAATGCGAACAGTGAGGCCAAAACATTCCTGGAAATTATCTTCCAGATCAGCGACCGACAGCGTAGTTTCGATTAGGAAACAGCAGTGGGTGGTGGTGCCGGCTAACTCGTCCATCGTTTGCCCGGGTAAGGTCTTTTCGGGTACGGAATGGTGGGCAACGAGTTCGAGTTCCAGACGGGGGAACAGTTTTGTAAAGTGTTCCTGTAGGTATGCCAACCTCATTTCGGGGTAAACTTCGAGGGTTTTCATGCTTGCCTGTATAGCGAAAAGACCACTGTTGCCATTACTTAGTCAGGTGGGTGTGCTGATTCTGAAAGCAGTGGAGCGCACAGGCTGTGCCTTTATAGCTATCGTGGACGTTCCCTATTTTGACCCCTTTCGCGTCGAAAATGTCACAGGTATTGTCGGCATTATCCTTAATGGTGTATAATACCTCCCCGTTGATGTGGTAGTACGACTTGGCATCCTTAGCCATACGGCCCATCTTTTTGCCCGTTTTAACATCGACCAAGTTACCCTGCCCATCAACAAAGGCAAGTTTCCTGCCGTTGGCATCCTGAATTATTTTCTCTTTGGTTACCAGCCCAATGGTTGCGCCTTTGCCGTCCTTTACCTGACCACTGGCATTGATTGTCATGGGTTGTTTGTAGTTGTTCGACTGGCCATACCCCCAGAAGGGGAGCAGCGCGAAAGCAGATAGTAGCACTAATTTTTGTGTTCGTTTCATGATTGAAATTGGTTAATTAATGGTTCTCATTCGTACAATACCGGGGTGTTGTAGTCGATATCGGTGATTTCCCATTGGTAGGTGATTTCCCATTGGTAGTAGTTAAGTAGGCGTATTTATGGGAGAGAAGCTAACCGTCACTAATACATCGACGCTTTAGTGACCAAAGCCGTTTGCTGGCTATCGTAGAATGTAAACTGATTGAGAAGACCTGTGGCAATCTGACGCAGAGCCTCTTTGGTCAGGAACCCCTGGTGAGCAGTCAGCAGTACCTTTGGGTGCAGTCGGAGCCTATTTAATAACGGGTCGTCAATAGTTTGCCCCGAAAAATCGTAGTGGAAATAACCCCGTTCGCGTTCATAAACATCAGCCGCATAGCCTGCCAGTCGGCCCGTATCGAGCGCGTCAAGCACAGCCTCGGTCTGTACTAGCGCCCCCCGACCCGTATTGACCAGCACCGCATTGGGTTTCAAGAGGGCCAGTGTCTGCTCGTCGATCAAGTATTTTGTAAGGGGAGTGAGGGGGCAATGCAGGGAAACCACATCGGCATGGCACAACAAGTCGTGCAGAGATACGTACTGCACCTTGGTGTCCAGCAGATTACGATCAGGGCGGAGGTCGTAAGCCAGTATCTTACAGCCAAAGCCCTGCATAATCCGGGCAAATGCTTGACCGATGCGACCCGTTCCGACTACCCCCACTGTTTTACCGTGTAGATCGAACCCCATCAGTCCATCGATAGAAAAGTTGCCGTTTTTAACCCGCTGACTTGCTTGGGGCAGGTGCCGACACACGCCCATCAGTAGAGTAACAGCTTGTTCAGCCACCGAATAGGGAGAATAACCAGGGATATGTAGTAACCGCATACCCAGATCGGCCAAAGCCTCCTGATCCACATTGTCAAGCCCAATACACCGCATTCCTACCACGCCCACCCCCAGCCCCTTGAGACTTTCCAGAACGGGGCGGCTCAGGTCGTCGTTCACAAAGGCGCACACGGCCGCATGTCCTTCCGACAAATGCACGGTATCAAGCATGAGTGGTTGAGGAATGTAAGTAATATGGTGATGACCAACGTATTGCTCAAACCAAGTTTGCTCGAAAGGCAGGGTGCTGAAAAAGGCGATGTTCATGGAGTATCTTGCCCGAAAAGTAGCTACCACAAAGTTGCCACCTTGCCGGATGAGGATACCTGATGTGGCTCAGTGGGCGGACTGATTTTGGACAGGTAAAGGACGGGTTTAAAAATCAGCGCGCCCACCTTACAAAGAATCAGTTAGCGGCAAACAAATAGCCGATAGCTTCGCTTTACTTGTCAATGGACAAGCAAACTACTTTCGAGACGTTTATTGGGCAACGAACCAAATCGCTACTGGATCGGCTCGACCAGGCTACTCATGATAAAACGGACGAAGCGATTCGGCGATTGCGGGTGGGCATAAAACGGTGGCGGACGGTGGTTCGGTTAGCAACGATGCTGCGACCTCCGTCTGGCAAAAGCGGCAAGGTTGAGCGAGCCGTAAAGCGGTTGTTCAACCGGGCAGGCGTTGTTCGGACTAATCAGCTAAACCGGCAAATTGTGGCTAGTTGGCCGCTTCCGGCGGAATTGAAAAAGGACGTTGAGCGGTATTTCAAAAAACAGGAGAAGAAAGCGAGAAAACAGCTACAGAAGTCCATTAAAGCCTTTAAAGTCAAGCGTCTGAAAAAACACGTCCGGGTTAGCCGTCACCCTGGCGAAGCCATCAGTACCTTGCGAATGACCCACCAGTTGATCCGTTTGATGGATCGCGAAGCCAAGGCTATCGACAATCTACTGCTAACGGATGCGTCGACGGAGCAACTCCACACGGTTCGGAAACACTTGAAAGCCCTCATCGAACTGGGCGAGGTGACCCTTGCTCTTACACCTGACAAGGCTATGACCCGCGTACTGACACGAGCTAAAACCATGCAGCGACGATTGGGGAACTGGCACGACAAAATCGTGCTCGTCGCCCAGATCAACGACTATGTTGCCCAGCACCCGGCCATATTGTCTCCCAACAAAACCCATGCGCTGTATAAACGGCTGGAGACCCGAACGCAGCGGCAAACTACCCGAATCCGCCATGAAGTCGCCAAACTTAGCCAATACATCCCGTTGATGACCCCGTGGCAGACAGTACTGGTGGGGTAGAACCCAATAGCGTGATTGATTTGTTAAGGGGTTTTACCAGGTTCTATTTCGTAAAGATGAACTATGGTCAGGCAGACAGGCATGTGATCGTTCAGCCAGTATGTAGTCAGGTGAAACTCCTTACCATTTAGCCCGGAGCAGTTTTTCGGCCTGCACCACCCGTATTCCGCCCGATGGTGTCTGCTCGATCAATCCGTCCTGCTTAAACTCGCTCAGTATGCGAATCAGCGATTCGGTGGCCGTGCCAATCATAGATGCCAGATCATCCCGCGAGAGTTGAATCACCGCGTCGGGTTGACCATTGTGCAGGCGCAACAGCGTGTCGGCTACCCGCCGACGGAGCGAACTGTAGGCCATGTTCAGTAACTGGGTTTCGCGCTCGGCCACCCGACCCGCCAACAGTTTGATAAACTGCCCGCTCACGGCGGGACTGGCCAGCAGTAACTGCCGAAAATCAACATCGGGTATATACACCAGTTCAGAGTCTTCCAGGGTCACAGCCGAGTCGGTATAGTCACCCCCTTCGAGCAGGGCCATATAGCCTAAAAAGTCGCCGACATGGTAGAGACCCGTGATTAACTCTTTACCGTCGGCATTACTCCGCACGGTTTTTACCTTGCCCGATTTGAGAAAATAAAGCCGCGTGGGTTGGTCGCCCTCTGAATACACATACTGCTTTTTACGAACAGCATGGACTTTGCGGTCGGCAGAAAGACTGGTCAGGTTACTAACCTGGCGGGCATCGGTCAGGAACTGATTCAGGCCATCCTGTTGCAGGTCGTAGTCTGGTTTCAGATTCGCAAACCGGTTCAGGCGACTCTCGATAGCGGTGAGCAGTTCCGACTCGTCGAAGGGTTTGGTCAGGTAATCGTCGGCACCCAGTTCCATGCCTTTGCGGAAGTCGGTACGCTCGGTTTTGGCGGTCAGGAAAATGAACGGCACCCCCGATAGCTGCGGGTTTTTATTGAAAATATGTAGCACTCCGTAGCCATCCAGCACCGGCATCATAATGTCGCAAATAACCAGATCGGGCTTGCTTGCCAGTGCCCTTTCTACCCCGATTTTGCCGTTTTCGGCGGTATGAACCGTGTAGCCGGTCAGTTCAAGGATCTCGGCGGTGTTTTCGCGGATCACGTCGTTGTCTTCAATCAGCAGAATGGTTTTCATACGGAATGGTTATGGTTACGGTTGTTCCTTCGTTCAGTTCACTTTGCAGGGCAACCTGCCCGCCCATCAACTCCAGGTAGCGGCCCACAATATGCAAACCTAGCCCTGTACCGGGTACGTTGATGGCGTTGTTAGCCCGAAAAAAACGCTCGAACAAATGCTCCTGATCGGCTCTGGAAATGCCCACACCCTGATCCGAAACGCTCATGGTCAACGCATTATCGCTGCACCCACCCGAAACCATAACAACCGACCCCGGCCCGGAATACTTCACGGCGTTGGACAGCAGGTTAACCAGAATTTTACGTAACAGCGACGGGTCCAGCCAAACCAGATCGGGGCAACTTACGTCAGTCTGAATGCGCTGACCGGGCTTGAGCATACCGGGCATATCGGCCACGGTTTCAGTCACTAACGAAGCCACATCTACTTTGGTGGGGTGCGCTTCGATCTTGCCCTCTTCAAGTTTGCCCACCGACAAAAATTCTTCCAGAATGTCGTTGAGGTGTTTTACCGATTCCCGAATGCGGCTAAGGTGCTTCTGACGTTTGTCCTGCTGATCGCCACCGGGGTATTTTTCAATCAGTGTGGCTGAGGTCAATACCGCCGTCAGCGGGGTGCGAAACTCGTGCGAGGCCATGCTCACAAAGCGCGATTTCAACTCACCCAGTTCGCGTTCAGCAGCCAGGGCGCGGGCCAGTTCATCCTTCGACTGCTCCAACTGATCGAGCGTATTCAGGAGGGCGTGGGTGCGGTCGGCTACCTTTTGTTCCAGGTCGGCATTGAGTTGTTCGATATGGTCGCGGTGGGCCAGCAATTGCTGTTCAGATTCTTTCTTGACCGTAATGTCAATGATGTAGGCCACGGCATACAGTTCATCTTCGATCCGAAAATAACTCAGGCTAATCTCAACCGGAAAGGTCGTACCATTTTTGCGTTGAGCATTCAGGTCGCGGTTGCGCCCCATCGACCGCACCTGTGGCTGGGCGTTGAACGAGTGGCGGAGCTTTTCGTGATACTGGCTCACGCCCGTTGGTACCAGTTGTTCGATGGTGCGCGTTTCCAGTTCCCCGACCACATACCCAAACAACTGGTCGGCCATCTGATTGGCCGACACGATGTGGCCCTGTCGGTCGCACACGATGATGCCGATAGTGGCGTTGGAAAAAATGGCTTCGTATCGCCGAACA
>JBBQUC010000144.1:0-8551 GCA_038212815.1 Cytophagales bacterium | reverse complement strand
TTTTACCGGCACCACCCCGCCGATACCCGCAAGCTACTGGCCCGCGCCGACGCAACGCCCCAACAGGCCGCACTGACGGTAACGGCCAATACCATGCTGAACCTGGACGAAGTAATTACGAAAGAATAGTAACCCGGGCTTTAGCTCGTACAAACCAATACCAAAAACGGGCCGAAACCCTTGTGAACCAGATGGATAAACTTCTGAGAGAACTACAGCAAGCAGCCCTGCAACGCGAAACCCGGCGGCATTTTTTGCACACCTGCTCCACGGGCCTGGGCACTATGGCACTAGGCTCTATACTCACCAGTTGTGGCCTGGGCGGTAAGCCTGGCGTAGCCACTGCGCCCATCGACCAAAGCGGTGGGTTGCCCACGGTGCCGCATCTGGCGCAGTTTGCGCCGAAAGCCAAACACGTCATTTATATCCACATGGCAGGCTCGCCAAGCCAGTTGGAACTGTTTGATTACAAACCTGAACTGGCAAAGTACAACGGCAAAGACTGTCCGCAGGAGCTACTGGCAGGCAAAAAATTTGCCTTTATCCGGGGCGTTCCTAAACTGCTGGGATCGCAGGGGAAATTTGCGCAGTATGGGCAGTCGGGGGCGTGGCTGTCAGATTATATGCCGCACTTGCAAACCGTAGCCGATGAGATCACCTTCATCAAATCCATGCATACCGACCAGTTTAACCATGCCCCGGCGCAGTTGCTGATGCACACCGGTTCGGCGCGGCTGGGGCGGCCCAGTTTTGGGTCGTGGGTTACGTATGGTCTGGGTACCGAAAATGATAATTTGCCGGGGTTCATTGTACTGGCATCGGGCGGTAAACAACCCGACGCGGGCAAGAGCGTATGGGGCAGTGGGTTTTTGCCCAGTGTGTATCAGGGCGTACAGTGCCGCACCGATGGCGACCCCGTGCTGTATGTATCGGACCCGGATGGCATGACCCGCGGCATTCGGAAACAGACCATTTCCGCCATCAACGAGATTAATCAGCAGGAGTACAACGAGGTAAAAGACCCGGAAATACTAACCCGAATTTCGCAATACGAACTGGCCTTTAAAATGCAGATGTCGGTACCCGATGCGATGGATATTAAAGGCGAATCGCCGACTACTTTAGCCATGTACGGCGTTGACCCCGCCAAAGGCTCCTTTGCCCGAAATTGCCTGCTGGCCCGTCGGTTAGTAGAGCGGGGGGTGCGGTTTGTACAACTTTTCGACTGGGGCTGGGATACCCATGGCACCAGCAAAGATGGCTCGCTGGAAGTGGGCCTGCGCGACAAATGTCGGGAAAGTGATCAGGGGGTTGCGGCCCTGCTGAAAGACCTGAAACAACGTGGTCTCCTCGACGAAACCCTGATTGTGTGGGGTGGCGAGTTTGGCCGCACCCCCATGCAGGAAAACCGGGATGGCCAGACTCTGCCCTTCATGGGCCGCGACCATCACCTCGATGCCTTTACGGTCTGGATGGCCGGTGGGGGTGTAAAGCGTGGGTTTTCGTACGGTGAAACTGACCCACTGGGTTATTATGCGGTAAAAGACAAGGTGCATGTGCATGATTTACAAGCTACTATCCTGCACCAACTCGGCTTCGACCACACCAAATTTACTTATCATTTCCAGGGTCGTCCTTTCCGGCTAACCGATGTGGCGGGAAAGGTGGTAAAGAACGTTTTGGCCTGATTTGCCCCCAATCGACTAAATAAAGAGCTACTCATTTTATGAAACTATAGCTGCCTTTTGCCCCGCTCCTTTTTTTAAGAGCGGGGCAGGGGTAGGGTAAATCCATGCGAAAACTCCTTCTATTCTTTCTTCTGCCCTGCTCAATTTCGGCACAGCCCTACGACATTCTCATTCAACATGGCCGAGTTGTTGATGGGACAGGCAATCCGTGGCAGTATGCTGATGTGGCCATTGCGGGCGGGCGGGTAGTCAAAATAGGTAGTATTGCCGCTACCGATGCCAAACGCGTGATTGACGCTACGGGCCGCATTGTTGCCCCCGGTTTCATCGACGTGCACGCCCATGTGGAGGGCGATCTGGAAACGCAGCCGTCGGCACCAAACTTTGTGTTCGATGGGGTAACAACGCTCATATCGGGCAACTGCGGTGGCTCCCGCACGAATTTTAAAACATATTTCGATACCCTCCGGGCGCAGGGAATTGGCCTGAATCTGGCTTCGCTGGTGGGGCATAATTCCGTGCGGGCTAAAGTAATGAAAATGGCCTTTCGCGACCCTACTACCCGCGAGCAGGCTGAGATGGAGCAGTTGGTGGAGCAGGCCATGCGCGATGGAGCCGTGGGTATGTCGACGGGCCTGATTTATACCCCCGGCACCTACGCCCGCACGCCCGAAGTGATAGGGCTGGCTAAAATAGTGGCACGATATGGGGGCGTGTATGCCTCGCACATCCGCAATGAAGGGCAGCAGGTGAAAGATGCGATTGCCGAAGCCATTCAGATTGGGCGCGAAGCAGGGCTACCCGTCGAGATTTCGCATTTTAAAGTAGCTAGTAAACCGCTGTGGGGCAATAGCACCCAAACCGTAGCGATGGTAGAAGCTGCCCGGCGCGAGGGTATCGACGTAACCGTTGACCAGTATCCATATACCGCTTCCAGCACCTCATTAGCCAGTATTGTTCCCGCCTGGGCACTGGCTGATGGCGACTCAGCGGTATTGGTGCGTCTCCATGACCCGGCCACCCGTCAGAAAATTCGGACTGAAATGTTGGAAAGCCTGAAAAAGAATGGTCGCCAGAACTACGAGTACGCAGTAGTGTCGAATTACGGGACCGATACCACCTATAACGGTAAAAGCATTGCGCAGATCAACAAACTTCTGGGCCGAAAAGCCGATGCCACTACCGAAGCCGAGCTAGTGTTGGACCTCCTGGATCGGAACAGACTGAAACGGGTGCAGATGGTCTATCATACCATGTCGGAGGAGGATGTAGAAACTATTTTGCGCTACCCCAATACCATGATTGCTTCCGATGCCGGTGTGGCCAAAATGGGGTCAGGCATGCCGCACCCCCGTGCCTACGGTACCAATGCCCGCGTGTTGGCCCGCTACGTGCGGGAACGCAAGATTATACCGCTCGAAGAAGCGATCCGGCGCATGACCTCGTTGCCTGCCCAGCGGTTTCGGCTGGCTGACCGGGGCTTACTTCGCTCCGGCTATGCCGCTGATGTAGTTATTTTTGATGAACAGACCATCACCGACCAGGCCACCTACGACCATCCCCATGCCTATACTACGGGTATCGACTGGGTGCTGGTGAATGGGCAGCCCGTGGTAGAGAGGGGCAAGCTAACCAGACAACGACCCGGTATGGTGCTACTAGGCAGCAGCTTGGTAGAAAAGTAACCCTGCCGTTTTTCAGGCTATCTATGACTAAATAGTCCGCGTAACCACGGAATTTGATAGAGAGCCAGTGTCAGCACAATGCCCCAGAAAATAGCACTCCCTAACATAAAGGCGATGATGCGCCCACGCGACACCCGAAATGAAATAGCCAGGGCACTACCACCAATGGGCGTGAGGAGTAAGGGCGTAAGCAGGGCAATGCCAAACAACCCCGATTTTTTCCAGATGCGTACTGCCAGGCGGGTTCGGCGGGAAAACCGGCGGGGACCATGTTTGCGCCAGCGGTCGATGAACCGCTCGATGGCGGCCCCCGCAAAGGTTATCACCACTACGCTAATCATCATGCCCAGCACCGTGCAGAGGGCCGTTTCGGCCCACGATAGCCCCAAAGCAACCCCTGCGAGTGGACCACCAATAAACTTGAGCATACTGGCCACAATAACCGATATATATTTGGCAACTGGCATCGTCTGCAACGGGTATAGATAGTACTGAACCTGACAAAGGTAGCGGGTGTTTATCCTACAACCCAACTTTTTACTGCCAGGCCTCAGCCAGCCATTTCGTGGTGGGCATTGTGGTGCCAACCCTGCTGCTGAACGCTCAGAATGCTCCATTGCTCTCGCCCGAATGCTCGCCGGTATGGTTAGCAGAGAAACACCCGTATATTTACCTCGAAACGCCCCGGCGGGGTGGCCATGTGGGGGTTCTCCTTTCCCGTGATCTGCATACGTACGCCGAACGCCGGGCCTTGTCTTTCTCTGTATGACCATTGTGTACACCGATGCCCACGCCCTCAACCCTGGCGATTTAGACTGGACACCCCTAGAAGCTCTGGGTCACGTTGTTTTTTACGACCATTCATTACCCAACCAACTGGTTGACCGCCTGCGCGAAGCCGATGCTGTGCTGGTGAATAAAACCAAACTAACTGCCGAGGTCTTAAGGCAACTGACCAACCTGCGCTACATTGGTGTTACCGCCACGGGTTACGATTGTGTGGACCTGAAAACGGCTCAGCAACAGCAAATTGTGGTAACCAACGTAAGAGGTTATGGTACGGAATCAGTAGTACAGATGACTTTTTCACTACTCCTCGAACTAACCCTGCACGTTGGCCTGCACAATCAGGCCGTGCAGGCGGGCGAGTGGGCTAAATCGGCTGATTTTTGTTTCTGGAAAACCCCACTGATCGAACTGGCGGGCAAAACGCTGGGCGTGGTAGGCTATGGCGATACAGGCCGCCGGGTAGCTAAAGTGGCACGGGCTTTTGGGATGCGGGTACTCGTCAACCGCCTGCACCCCGACCCTACCGATGGTATCCGGTATGTGGATGTGCCTACCCTGTTTGCCCAGAGCGATGTAGTGACGCTGCATTGTCCCGCCACCTCTACTAACCGTGGGTTTGTAAACCGGGCCTTGCTGGAAAGGATGAAACCCACTGCCTACCTGCTCAATACCAGCCGGGGGGCCTTGCTCGACGAACAGGATGTAGCCGATGCACTCAATGCAGGGATCATTGCCGGTGCCGGCGTGGATGTGATCACTACCGAACCCCCAGCCGCTGGCAACCCTTTGATAGGAGCTAAAAACTGCCTGATTACCCCCCACATTGCCTGGGCCACGGTTGAGGCCCGCCAGCGGCTACTAACCGCCGTGACCGAAAACCTACGGGCATTTCAGGCGGGTAAGCCGCAGAATGTGGTGAGCTGAGGGCAGCTCTTATACTAGAAGATGTAGCCTGTAACCGCCAACTTTTATCCTCAATAGTATGCAAACCCCCTTGACCCTACCCGCTCTGAAACCAATTGCCTGTCTGTTAATCGCGCTAAGCCTGGCCTCCTGCTCGAAAAAGGCCGTCGATGATACCGTTGCCACGATGGTGAAAGATACCCTGGTAACCATTGCCCCGGCCGTTGATCCACAAATTGCCCCTACTATGGGCTTTTTTATGGATGGCTGGCAACCCAAAACCTTTTTTACCCCTGCCTATACCGAAGCGGCCCTGCCCGGAAATCCTACTAGTACCATAACTCTGGATGCCTCGGATATTATCACCAAAATCCCTACGGGTATTTTTGGGCATAATGCCAACACCTGGATGGGTACGTTTGTGGATACACCGAGCTTTCTGACCGACCTGACCAATCTGCAACCCCATATTGTTCGATGGCCCGGTGGCAGTGGCAGCGATGGGTATTTCTGGAACCTGAAGCCCGGCAATACACCTGCTGGTGCGCCCGATACCTATGTGGATAAAGATGGCAAACCATATGCAGCCTGGTTTGGCTATGGTAGATCGACCGATAATTGGCGGGCATCGCTCACCAACTATTACGATATGTTACGCATGACGGGCAACAAAGGCATGATTACTGCCAATTACGGGTTTGCCCGGTATGGCATCAGTGCTAATCCGGTAGCTACGGCTGCCCACCTTGCAGCCGACTGGGTACGGTATGATAACGGACGCACCGAATACTGGGAAATTGGGAACGAAAATTATGGCGAATGGGAAGCTGGCTACCGGATTGATCTATCGAAGAACAGAGATGGCCAACCCGAATTCTTGACCGGCAAACTGTATGGCCAGCATTTTAAGGTATTTGCCGACTCGATGCAGAAAGCGGCTGCCGAAATCGGGAAAAAGATAAAGATTGGGGCCGTTTTGCAGGAGTCGCCTACACAGGCGTGGCAAACCAATACCACCAGAACCTGGAATGCCACCCTGCTGCCGACACTAGATAATCGCGCCGATTTTTTTATTGTCCATAACTACCTGACCCCCTACGACCAGAACTCAACCGCAGCCGTTGTGCTGGATGGTGCCCTTACCGTACCCGCGCAGGTGATGAATTTTGTGACGGCTGAGCTAACCAGCAATGGCGCAGCTCTAAAGCCCATTGCCTTTACCGAGTGGAATATGTGGGCTAAAGATGCGAAACAGCAGGTCTCGAACACAAGTGGTGTTTTTGCCATCCTTGTACAGGCCGAAGCTATCAAGAACAAGTACGGCATGGCTGCCCGCTGGGATTTGCTGAACGGTTGGGATAAAGGTAATGACCACGGCCTGTTTAGCAACGGCGATGAGCCAAGTATCTCACGCTGGACTCCCCGGCCCTCCTTTTACCACATGTATTTCTTCCAGAAATGCATTGGTGATCGGATGGTCTCAGCAACGGTATCGGGCAGTAATCAGGTAAAAGCCTATGGGTCAACGTACAGTTCGGGGCAGGGCAATGTTACCCTGCTCAATGCCTCGGCAGTGCCGCAAACGGTTACTATTAACGTGAAAAACCTGCGCATTGGCAATCGGTATTACTGGTATAGTCTGGAGGGCGATGCCGATAATGGCGAGTTTTCGAGAAAAGTTAGTGTGAACGGGTTCGGCACGAAAGCGGTGGCTGGCGGGCCTTCAGACTATGCCACTCTGAAAGCCAGATCGGCATCGACGGCCAATGGCATCCGGGTTACCGTTCCTGCCTGGGGTACTGTCTGTGTATTGATTGATAAAAAGTGACACTAATTCGGCAATACTGATCCAGCAACGAACCATGTTCACTCGGCTGCCAATTTAACCAGTCCGTCGATGTTATTGATAATCAGCCCATTTTCAGGCATGTTAATGTCCTGCCCAACCACCTGATACCCTGTAAAAAGTAATTGTGCGTCTGGAAACTGGCTGGCTAGTCGATTGATATAGGGCTGTACATTATGATTGGATGGCACCGAGGTAATAGCCGTAAAAATTACGTCGGGCCGGTGTACATTGTAGGCAAAAATCAACTCGTTAAGCGGTAGGTTCTGCCCCAGATAAATAACCTTGTTATGGCGGGCGCGGATAATATAGTTGGCAAACAGCAGGCTTATCTCATGCAGTTCGCCTTCGGGCAAAAACAGCATATACTTTTTGCCATTAGCGCGTTTGTTGCTTACCTGCCCGTCGATAGCGACAATGAGCTTCTGCCGAATCAGGTTAGTGATAAAATGCTCCTGCGCTGGCCCAATGGACCCCGTCACCCATAAAATGCCAATGCGGCTCAGAAATGGGTAAATGATATGGATCATGGTATTCTCAAAACCGAACTGGAGGATGTTGGTACTGATAATCTTCTCAAACCGCTCCTCGTCGAGGTCGAGCATGGAGATGGTTAAGGCGTGGATCTGATCAGGGTAGTTGAGGTGCTGATTCGAGATATTTACTACCTGCCGGGTCATTTCCTCTGGGCTAAGCCGGGCAATTTCGGAGATTTTATGCCCGTGATCTTTTAGCAAAGAGATATTGAGGATCAACTTAAGGTCGCCGTCACTATATGTACGGATGTTGGTGTCTGTACGGCTGGGCGAAATAATATTGTAGCGTTGCTCCCAGATACGCAGCGTGTGGGCTTTAATCCCGGAGAGTTGTTCTAAATCTTTGATAGAGTAGCTACTCATGAAACCTCTTGATTAAAGACACAAAACAGCTTTTATCAGCCTTTTGTTTAATTTTTAGCTAAAATAGTAAAACAGATTATGGCCTGCAAAAAAAACAAATTGAAGCAGCAGGAGCCAGCCCGCCAGGCGGTTCTCTTTGCGGAATGGCAGGCCATACCAGATACTCAGCAACGCGAGTGCCACAAACCACCATGCCAGGTAGTTACGCATGGGTACAGATTGACCAAACCACGTCCAGAAGTCGAGCCGGATTGCCACCGGCTCAATCAACACATCCAGACCAACCATGAGGGTAGCCGCTGCTACGGCTTTCAAATAAATGGGGAGGGGTAGCCGATTACAGAGCGAACCGCAACAATACGAAAGCATGAGCCAGTTCAAGCCAATAACCGGAGGCACTCCCCATAGATGCGCTCCGAGGCCAGCCCCGTACGCATATCGCCCAAAAATAACCCCCGTTTGTACACCCAGCACTTCTACAAAAAAGCCAGTCAGTATGGCCAACCCGATATAAAACCGGAAAGATGGTTGCCAGTCGGTATGGTACAGCAGCAGCATACCCGCTGAAACAACCAGATTAATGGGCACCAACGGACGGAAGTAGGGCTGCAAGGCAGGTAGTTGCAACCCAATAAGCCCGGCTATATAGCTGAGCGTAAGCACTGTAACAATGGGTTTATTAAACCGAAGGGAAACCGATGGAGCAGCAGACATACGGGCTAAATGGGTAGTTAATAGGCC
>JBBQUC010000143.1:0-8557 GCA_038212815.1 Cytophagales bacterium | reverse complement strand
ATCCATTATAAGAAGAGGTATAAATCCCGTTGACGAGCTGGTTACTGGCTACGGCCCAATCGGTGCTGCCCTGCGCCCGCCACCGCAGATCGAATTGCCCCGATGCTACTGCACTACTGGTCTGCCAGCGCAGCACAGCGGCCGTGACCGATACTGAAGCGGGATAATTGGTATAAAGACCTACCGTTGAGCAGGCAGTGGTAAACGTAACTGGAGCGGTGAAAGTGGACGACTGCCCATTGGCACATACGGCCCGCACTCTCGTTTCATATGCCGTATTGTTGGTAAGTCCAGCAAGGGCAATACTGAATGCACCCGGCAGAATATCGGGCATCAATAACCAGGTAGGGCTACCCTGCACCCGCCATTGCAGCTCATACGACGGGGTATTGCTCCCCGACCAGGTCACTGTGGCAGAGGTAGCCTGAACCGTATAGGGGGAGACATAGATGGAATACGGCGCAGGGCAGGATGTCCGAAAGGTAGCACCTGCCACAAAGTCCGATGTAGTTCCGGCACATACCTGTCGCATCTGCCACTCGTAATCAGTATTATTGGTCAGGCCCGTAAGGGCATAGGGGCTGGTAGTCAATCCACTCACAGTAGTCCAGGTAGAGCTACCTGCCGCCCGCCACTGCAACTCAGTACTGCCTGACCCTCCGTATGTCGAACTCCAGTTTAGGGTAGCCCGATCACTGCCAACTGGTGAGGCATATAAGCCCCCTATGCCTGGACAAACAGTGGTAAAACTCTGACCAGCCACAAACCCTGCATTTTCGGTAGAGCCGCACTGGGTGGCTATCTGCCACTCGTAGGCAGTATTGTTGGTCAATCCGGTTAAGGAATAAGCCAATGTAGTAAGGCCACTTACTGTATTCCAGTTGGGGCTACCCTGCACCCGCCATTGGAGTACAAACTGGCTTCCGCTTGCGGGGTATTCATACCAGCTCAGATTGGCCGACGTAGGGGTTATGTTATTGCTATACAAACTACTGACGGTTGACCGGCATTGGGTCTGAAAGTTAGTCTCAGTACCATCGGGAGGCCAATTGGTTACTCCACCACCTGAGCACACCTGCCGGGCCTGCCAGCCGTAGAGGGTATTGTTAGTCAGGCCCGTTAGTATGTAAGGCGAGGTGGTCAGGCCCGTTATCGTTGTCCAGTTACCCACGCCCGACAGCCGGTAGCGTATCTCCAGAGTACCCTCATACGGAATCCAGCTCAGCCGTGCCGTCGTAGCGTAGGTATCCATGCTGTTGTAGCCCAGAATAGGCAGGGTACATACGGTTGTGAATGATGCCCCTGGCGTAAAACTCGAACTAGCCACTGCCGAACACACCTGCCGTACCTGCCATTCGTAGGGCGTATTGACGGTTAAATTGGTTAACTGATAACTAGTAAAGTTGGGGTTTTCTACCAGGCTCCAGACCGTGCTGCCCTGCGCCCGCCACCTGATTTCGTCGTATTCGCCGTAGTTGGCCGTAGTCCAGTTTAGGGTAGCTACGCTGGACAGAACCCCAGTAGCGTTCAGAAAAGCCGGTGCCCGGCACTCGGCCCGGAAACTAGAGCCGCTGGTAAAGACAGAGGCATCGCCCACTCCACAAACGGTGCGTACCTGCCACTCGTAATCGGTATTGTTGACCAGGCCCGTTAGCGAATAGCTAGTCGTGGTTAAGCCCGTAACGCTACTCCAGGGCGTTGTGCCTGCCACCCGGTAGTTTAGCTCATACGTTTTGCCCGACCCATTGGCATAATCGCTCCAATTTAACGCAATACTAGTTGGGTTGATATTCCCCACATACGGATTGATGGGTGCAAAGCAGCCAGGCGTAGTGAACCCGTTACCGACCACAAAAGACGAACTGCTGCCCGCCGAGCAGATTGTCTGCACCTGCCATTCGTAGGTGGTGGCCGAAATTAGGCCCGTTAGGGTGGCACTCGTCGAAGTCAGGCCCGTTACCGTAGCCCAGGTGGTGCTGCTTGTGGGACGGTAGCGCACTCCGTAGGTATAACCACTACCTGTGCTGCCCCATGTGAGCGTGGCGGTAGTTCGGCTGGTGGCCGTTCCGCTGGGCGTAGGGTTGTTGGGCGGGGGTGGGCAAAAACCAGGCGTAGTAACCGCAGCCTGATTGGTCACGCTACCCGTAGTGGTGTTGGAGGGCCGAACCCGGTAGTAGTAGGTGGTAAGGGGGCTAACCTGGGTATCGACAAAGGTAGTGGTGTTGGGGGCAAGCCCGGTTATAGGCACAAACCCATCGCTTGGGCTGGTAGAACGCTCCACAAAAAAACCCATCTCATTGCTGGCGTTATCCTGCCAGGTCAGCGTTACGCTCCCATTGGCAGCCGTAGCCACCAGGTTGCTGGGGGCAGGCATGGGCGTGGCGGCACAGTCGAGGGTATAGCTGGTATGGGTTTGCCGCACAGCCAGCCCCGCCTGCACCCGGTCGAACTGGCCGGGGGTAAAGGCATGGGTACAGGGGAAATAGTACGACATGATGTTGATGATGGAGGGCGCGTAGGCATCGCCATTGGCATCGCGGACGGTGCTGTTGGGGTCATACTGCGGGCAACCATTTACGTATAGGAGACTACCTGCCGAGTAGGGGTCGGCGGGCGTATCGCAAATCAGATCACCCTCGGTCGTGCAATTGGCTCCTGCTCCACGGGTCACTAACTCGAGCGAACCACCCGACCCGTTGTTATTGCCAAAGGTGTGGATCAAATTGAAGGTATGGCCCAGTTCGTGGGGCATAATCCGCCCGCCCATGTCATCTTCGTTATTCTCATCCAGAATAAATGAGCGGGCAGAAGCGATATAATCGCCCGGATAACGGGCATAGCCTCCTATACCCGCTGCAAAAGACCGTACATAATACTGATTGAGGGCATTATGTGCATCGTGGCTATCGGCCACGAGTCCTTCATTACTGAAGCTATTGTATTCCGTGTCGTTATCGACATAATCGATGCTGGTGCCGCAGAAGTAAAACTGTATCCCAGCTCCATTGAGCAGGTAATAGCTGTTGGTCATGGCCATGAGCCGGTTCAGCTTATTGATGTCCATACCACCCGTGCCGTTGGTCATCCGCAGAATATGGGGACGGATAGGCACATACGTAATGCCGGTAAACGACTCACCCCGGTTGCGTTTCGCTTTAATGGCCGCAGCCGCTTCAAACTCAAGTGCCTGACGTTGAGCCGGATTCAGGACAGGTACACCACACGAAAAGGTAGAGGACTGGGGTTTGGGCAGCACTTGAGCCAGCAAGGGATCAGTCATGATACAGCACACAGCAGCGGCCAGCAGCGTCGCTGCACGAAAGCAGAAGTTCATAATGGTAGGCGATGTAGGGGTGTACGGATAAGGTTGAGAGAAATATGGTTTTGTTAAACAAATTTACTTGGTATAAGCTACCCTACAGACTCCGTTAAATAAGTTATGGTTGGAACCACCGTAACTTTTTCATGCTGAGCCACCAGCCAATCCTGCACCGTAACCGCGCCGTCGAAAAACGGATCGACCTTGCTACCAGACTTGATATGGATGTGCAGCACGTTATTGAAGCTCCTTGATGGCAATGTTGCGGAACCGGTGGGAGGCACCGGGTTTCCACGAACCCGTCATGTCGAAAGCTGCTGCCGCTGCCGAATACACCGCCGACCAGTGGGCCTGTAACCCAATCATACCGCTGGTGGCCCCGGCCACAAAATCGTTAGTAGGCTGGGTCACGTCCCACATCAGTTGGTCGTTCACCCACAGCCTGATTCGGGGTACATCGCCCTCCATGCGGATACGGAAGGCATTCCAGGCCTGGTCGCCCGTTTTCCAGACCTGCCCAATGGTGGTAGCGTGCGCGGGTGTACTCACGTTCATCCGCTCGCCCAGCAAATCGCCCAGGCCGCCGGGGGTGGCCAGTTCAATCTGGTACGCCATGCCACTTTCGGTTGATCGGATAAAGATACCGCCATTACAGGATGAGTCGATTTGGGCTTCGAGGTACAGCTCGAAGTTGTGGTATTTTTTGTTCGTCAGCAGCACCCCGCCCTGACCATACGGCTGTTGCTTGAGAAGGATGGCCCCGTTTTCAACGTAAAAATTACCCGTTGTGCCCTGATGCGAGGTACGGCTAGTATGCCAGCCCGTCAGGTCTTTGCCATTGAATAGCGGGGTGAACCCAGCCGGTATCTGGCGGGTTGGGGTGGGGTTTCCCGCGTCTATCACCACCCGAAACCCAACATCCCAGCCGTTGCCCGGCCCGGCCGCATGGGTCAGGTAGGTGGCGTTTTTTACATCGCCCACAAACGAGGCTCCTTTCAGCACATGCTGTTTACCAGGTCGGGAGGCAGAGGTTTGGATAGTGGGCGGGTCGGCAAAGAGTTTTTCGTTAAACACATCCTGCACCCATTCCCACACGTTGCCTAAAGTGTCATATAGTCCCCAGGCATTGGGCGTTTTCTGACCTACGCTATTCGTGGTTTTGCCCCCCATCTGAGCCGATGCCCAGATAGTTTTCCAGGGTATATCGTCGGTAGCCCCGGCGCGGGCGGCATACTCCCACTCAAACTCCGTAGGGAGCCGATAATGGTGGCGTTTATCCCGTGCGTTTAGTTTGGCCAGAAATTGCTGGGCGGCCTGCCAGGTTACCTGCTCAACCGGATGCTGGTCGGCATTGTCCTGAACGGCACCGCCCTGAAACGCCGACGGATTGCTGCCCATCACCTGTTTCCACTGGCCCTGCGTGACCTCGAATTTCCCGATGTAAAACGGGCGACTGATGGTAACCGGAAACCCAGGCCGGGCATCCTGCTTTATCAGTTCAGTAGCCAGGGCGTACTCCTGCTGGCTCCAGCCCACCCCCCTTCCCATTGCTGCCGATGCGGGCGGGGCGACCGGAATTGGCGGCTGAAATCGCCCAACAGTCATACGCCCCGGTTGAATCAGCACGAACTCTATGCCGATGGAATTGGTGAAGGTTGGGGGTTGGGAAAAGGCGAGAAGGGGGAGCAGGAAAATACCCCACCCGAATGCTGAACTGCCCCACCTGGTTGAGTTACTTCCCATTGGCTTTGCTCCAGTTTATCCGCTCGGCACGGCCTAGTTTAAATATTTCCAGTTCCTGCTGGGTCATGCCGGGCATAACAGGGGTGTTGGCCCGCACGTCGGCTACTTCCTTTGCCGTTACCACCGAGGCCCCGTTGCTCAGTTCGCTGCTGTTGCGAATGTAGCTCAATACCGAGGCAATCCAGGTATCGTTATTACTGGCCATCGAGGGCATCATGTCGGGGTAGGTTTTGCCATCCACGGGGCCGCGCATCCCATTGAGCAGCAGTTGAATCACCAGAGTTTTGTCGCCCCGCACCCGTGGCGAACCCACCAGCGGAGGAGCGGGCATCTGTTTACTACCCGCTACACGAACGCCTTTCCCATCGGGGCCGTGGCAGGTGGCGCAGAGTTGCTTGAAAATGGTAGCTCCTTTGGTTACTAACGCCCGGTCGGCGGGGCTAAGGTTGCGGGTTCGCTCGGCTTCGGCCAGTACGCGCTTCTGAGTTTCGACAAAGGTGGTAAACGAAAACTGCATCAACTCGTTCGTGGGGTTATTGGCCAGCAGGGTTTTAACCAGTGCCTGGGTTCGGGGGGTTGGGTGGCTGCGGAGCGAGAGAGCGAGTTGAATCCTGACATCGGCACTGGGGTCGTTCGTGAGTGTAGCCAACTGTTGCATCACCTCCTCATCTTTCTGTTTCAGATACCCCTCACTTACCCAGACTGCCGTTTTCCGAACCTGCGGGTCAGCATCGGTAAAGGCGTTAAACAGGGTTGGTTTATCCAGGGCACTCAACCCTTCGAGCGTCCAGAGCGCGTGAATCCGGGCCAGCGGACTGGGTAGTTTGGGCAGTGTAGCTTTTTGGTTCACCGCAATTTGCCGGAGGATAGGTACCACCGACTGGTCGTTGCGGACGATGAGCAGTTGTTGGGCGTTATCGCGCCACCAGCCGTTGGGGTGGTCTAAGTACGCGACTAGCTGCGCTCCGGTTTCGTTAAGCAGGTGGGGGCGGTGGGTATCGGGCTTGAAATCGTCGTGTACTACGCGGTAAATGCGGCCCATGCCCCGGTTTTTGTACAGCCCTTTTTGCTGAATGATGGTACCCAGGTACGAGCCGGGTTTGGTCCACTCGCTTTCCTGAATGATCCCGTGGTACATATCCACGATGTAAAAACAGCCATCAGGCCCGGTGTACGTGTTTATGGGTCGGAAATTCATATCGGCAGATGCCAGCCAGTCTTTCTGGTCATAGGCATCTTCGATAGTAATTTTGCCGTTTTTGTTACTCACCTTACCGCGCTTGATAATCCGGCCTACGGGTTCGGGAATAAAGTAGTCGCCAAGCATATCGGCGGGTAGCCGGTCGCCCCGGAAGATGGACTGCCCACAACCCGACGTGTATTTATTGAGGGTATTATCTTCGGGGCGGAGGGCTTCCCTCCCACCCTGTGCATCAACAGTACCAATAATGGGCCAGGGTTTGGTGAAGGTCTCCGAATACTGGTCGGCAAAATTCAGGGCACCATAGGCCGGGTTTTGCTGAATCTGCACGGCGGGCAGGCCCGGCCCGGCTTCGGAGTAGAACAGCCGCCCATAGTTATCAGTGGTCATACCCCACTGCCCAATCATGTTGTCTACCAGGGTATCGGCAATCAGTTTACCGGCTTTGTATTTATACCGCAGGTTATCGCGGGTGGGGTAAATCCAGTTATCGAGATTCCAGATGAGGCCACCATTCTGGTGTTCCAGATTCCGGGAGTCGAGGGCCTCATTGCGGAACACGATTTTCTTCTCGTCGGCGCGGCCATCGCCGTTGGTATCTCGGTAGCTGCACAGGTGCTGCACGTTGGTAATCCCCACCAGCAACGCATCGCCCACAGGTAGTATGGTGCGGGGCAGCACCAGGCTATCAATAAAAATGGTGGACTTATCCATTTTACCATCGCCATCGGTATCTTCCAGGCGTTTGATTCGGCTGGTGGGGGCGTATTCGCCGGTGGCGTTGGCATCCTGCATGTAGGTGTTCATCTCAGCCACATATAACCGTCCATTCCCATCCCAGGCCAGCGCAACCGGCTCCTGAATCATGGGTTCGCTCGCTACCAGTTCGACATGATAGCCCGGCGGCAGTTGGATTTTAGCCATGCTCGCGGCCGGTGAAAGGGGTATTACGGGCGGGTTGGTATCCTGCACGGCGCGGGAAAAATCTTCGCTGGTCAGCGATCTGGCCGATTTGCTGCAATGGACTGCCAGGAAAGGCAGTACCAGCAGACAGCCGTAGAGGAGGGCCTTTTTCAGGCCGGGTGGTATAGCAACAGGAGACTTCATACTTCGTTGACGTAATCAGGGTTTTGCCGGTACAATAATAAGACGTTTGCCCCCGAATGTGTAACGAACTATGACGTTTCCTATTTAAAAGTGGTTTTATTAGCGTCGGCGCATGGCGTCGATGTCGCCAAAAATGTAGATTTGTTTTCGTACAAAAACAGAGAAAAGGTGTGGATATAGGGTACTAACGTAAGTCTGTTTTACGCGATCAGGCGACCGCTACTTTGGTTTCCTCGTTATAGCAATACAATACAGCCAGAGCCAGCAACAACCGAAAAATGGTATCGCCAATAAAGAATAGACTCATGGGTGGGTGCAGCACGAAAATATCGTACATGCCTTTCGCAACGCCCACTAACCCGATAAGGCCAATAACCAGCAGTGCATTTCGCAAACCAACCGAGTTGGGGGCGTTGCGGTTGCTGAATGCCAGCAGGGCCAGGCCACCATTGACCACCCCAAGGTATTGCATTACTGAAATGTGGGCAAGGTCAACCGTAGGAACGCCATATGTTTTAAGCGCGGGTTCGGCCATGAAAATCATGGTCAGGGCCAGAATGCCATTATAAATGGCCGCAATAAGTAGAATTACAGAACGTGACATAGTGATTCGGGGGTTTAAAAAGGTTTAGTGTTTATTTATGTATAGGAAAGACCTGCGTTAGGCAATGCTGACACTGCGCCGGAGTTCCTGCCAGGTCCAGAGGGCCAGGGCGGTTTCTAAAACGGCAAAACCAATAAGGGGCGGCTGGGCGTAACCCAGTACGACAAACAGGACCAGCCCGGTGCAGAAAAACAGGCGACCCCATACCGTGGCCCGCACCACGTGATCGTTGCCATGCCGGGCCATCGCATAGTAATAAAACGTGAGTGCCAGCACCAGAACACCCATTACCCGCAACCAGATTTCCTGCGTAGGAGGCAAACCAACCAGTTGCAGCATGACGTTGGGAATGAAGACCAATTGCAGGCCAGAAATGAAGACATAGGCCATTTGGCCCAGGAGGGATTTATAACGGACATTCATTGATAATAAGGAGTTTAGGTTCGCTGCAAGGTACAACTATTTTGGATGAATCAATTTGGCCCCAGCAGTAACTACGCTCGCCCAGGTGAAGTTGTCACTAACGCTATACAGAAAAGTAAGTGCAGCACGACAAACGGGGTCTTGTTTTTGTTATCTTGCT
>JBBQUC010000142.1:0-8561 GCA_038212815.1 Cytophagales bacterium | reverse complement strand
AGGGGCTGTGGATAGTGGCAACCTACCAGTATCCTGACCTGTCGCTCGATAAGCTCCGGCTTGACCTGGAGCAACTGTACTACGATATGTGGCTCGAAGTGAAAGCGGATATGCACCCCGTTGACCAGATCAAACTGATGAACACCATCTTTTTTGGGCGGCTGAAGTTTGCGGCTAACACCAAGCATTTTCACTCGCCTGCCAACTCCATGATTAACCAGGTGCTTGAATCGCGCCGGGGAAACCCCATTTCGCTCTGCGTAATTTACATGATGATTGCCCAGCGTATTGGTCTGCCCGTTTATGGCGTAAATCTGCCCAACCTGTTTGTGCTGACCTACAAACAACCCGGTGGGGTGCAGTTTTATATCAACGTGTTTAACAAAGGGCTGATTTTCTACAAAAAAGACATCGACCAGTATATTGGCCAGTTGAACCTCAAGCCTGCTGATATTTTCTACCAGCCCTGCGCCAATGTGGACATTATCCGCAGGATGCTTCGTAATCTGATGGTGGCGTTTGAGAAAAACGGCGACAAAGAGCGCGTTCGCGAAATAGAACAGATTCTGGATGCCGTAAAAGACGATGCCGATTCGTTCCCACTTTCAGACTATACCCAGCGGTAAGTAGATAATTATTCATAGTCAGGCATTGTCATTAGGGTGTCATTAAGCGGTTATTGACTGTAAGAAGTTGGCAATTAATATATTAACGACAAATAACTATAAATGACAATGCCTGACTATAAATGACCACTTACTTAATACAGCGCATCCCTTCAGAACGCCACGGCGAGTAGCCCCAGTTCAATAAACTGGCAATGAATAGCGAGCGTGTCAACATGGTCGGGCAGGCGAACATGGCCTGTCAGTTGAGTGGCTCCATCTGGAAATGGGTCAACGTGCAGGTGTTCGCGGAAGGTGAGCCGCCGTTTGCCATATAGCTTATACAGGGCTTCTTTGGCGCACCAATAGACGGCCAATCGGTTTACGTCGCCCGCAGCATCGGCATTCTCTGATGCCGACAATACACGGGGTACTACGCGCCTGAGTTGTTCCCGCAAAGGCTCAACATCAATGCCAACCGCCCGACCCCGATGCCATGCCGCAGCCGCCCAGCCTTCGGTATGCGAGAGGGAGATAAAGCCTCCTGTGCCATCAACTAAATGCGGCTTCCCCCACTCATCTTTTTGCAGACCTGTATAGGGTATTTCCTCTGTATGGAGCAGGTGCTGTAATGCCCGGCGGCAGGCCAGCCACTCTACCCGCTGCACCGGGTGGGCAATACCCGCCAGTTCAGCGGCTTCACCAGGAGTTTGGGGCAGGTCGGCCCACAACGCTGGCTCGGCTTCGGTAATCTGCCAGAGAATAGCCCCACAATCGGGGCCGAAACGGTAGGTTTGGTGTAGAGGCATCGGAGGGTTTGCGCTACTTTTGCAACAAAGCTATGCAAATTCAGAAACTCGATTCTTTCGGCGGACACCGCGATTGTGTTTATACCCTGGAAAACAGCCTGCAACCGGGTCAGTTTTTCTCATCGGGGGCCGATGGATTAGTAGTGCGCTGGAATCTGAACCGCCCCGACCAGGGGGAGTTAGTTGCCCGTGTCCCGGCATCGGTCTATGCTATGGCCCTCGACCCCAGCAGTGGCCTGCTGTGGGTTGGGCAAAACTACGAGGGCCTTCACCTGATTGACCCCGCAACAAAAACCGAGGTGAGTTCGCTAAAACTTACCTCGGTGGCTATTTACGACATTAAACTCTACCAGCAGCGTGCCTTTGTTGCCCTCTCAGATGGGGTAGTGGTGGTGCTGGATATACCTGCCCTGACCATTCGGAGCCACCTGAAAGCCTCGGATAAGTCGGCCCGCACACTGGCTATCAACCCTGTCGAACGGGAGTTTGCGGTGGGGTACAGTGACCATGCGGTGCGGATTTTTGATCTGGAAACCCTGCAACTCAAGCGGGTTATGCTGGCCCATACGAATTCGGTATTTACCCTGGCTTACTCGCCCGATTTCCAGTTTCTGCTCACTGCTGGACGCGATGCACACCTGAAAATATGGGATGTAGAGGCCAATTATGCCCTGCATCAGGATATTGTGGCGCATTTGTTTGCCATCAATCACCTGACGTTTAGTGGCGATAGTAAGCTGGTAGCAACGGCTAGTATGGATAAATCCATCAAGATTTGGGATGCTTACACCTGGCAGTTGCTGAAGGTAGTTGACCGCGCCCGTCATGCCGGGCATGGCACCTCCGTGAACCGCTTACTTTGGCCCGATTTTAGTGGGGTTTTTGTGTCGGGTAGCGATGACCGCACGATTTCGGTATGGAAAATCACCGAATAATTAGATTTACGGAAAGAACTTGCTTAGTTCGTGCTTTTTTTCGATAACTTGTCATCAATTTGCCCCTTCATGTAAAGACATGTCGTTTTGGCTACAGAATCTGGGCATACATGGGGGGTCTAAACCAGGGAGTATTCATGAAAATTACACCAATAGAAATTCGGCAACACACGTTCGAGAAAGGCATGAGGGGCTACCGGACTGAGGAGGTAGATGCGTTTTTGGCATCGCTTTCGCAGGAGTGGGAACGCGTAACCAGCGAAGGGAAAATGCTGAAAATGCAGCTCGAACTGGCCGAAAAAGAACTTAACAAACTCCGCGAGGTAGAGATGACCCTGTTTCGTACCCTCAAAAATGCGGAGGATACCAGCATACAGATCACCGAGCAGGCGAATCGGGTAGCTGAACAATACATGAACGACACCCGCCAGAAAGCCGACGATGTGCTGGCCGATGCCCGTAAACGCTCAGCCCTGCTGGTGCAGGATGCCGAAAATCAGGCTCGGTTCCTGAAAGACAATATTCTGAATGATCTTAAAGCCATTGAACACGATTTCAAGGCGATGGAGCGCTATAAAGGTAACCTGATTGAGCAGATCAAAACGTTGTCGAGCAATGCGTTGGATAGTGTAGAGCGGTTTGAGAAGAAGTTTGCCAAGCAAACCCTGAAAGGTAAAATTGACGAGGTGGTTAACCAAATCATCAGCGAGCGGGATGATGACCAGGCTCCTGCCAATGCCGCCCCTGATGAGACCCCCGTTGCCGCTACCGAAACTCCCGTGCTGCCAGCCGATGCGGAAGTACCCGAATCAGTAGATACCCATACGGAGCAGGTTGACCTGCCAACCGACCCTGCTCCGGAAACTAACCCCCGCGTGACGGAGTGGAGCGTAAACGGTGCGGGTCATGACCCGCACCCCTCCGACTCGCTTGTATCCGATGCCATTGTCGAGGCCGAAACGGTAACTGTTGACGATAAGCCTAAGAAAGAGGGCGGTTCGTTTTTTGACCAGATTTAAGTGGGAACGATCCGTTTGGAAGGGCTGGAGTTTTTTGCCTATCACGGCTTCTACGACGAGGAGCAGAAAATTGGGAATAAGTATGCCGTTGACATTGCCGTTACCGCCGACTTCTCAGAAGCTGCCCGGCGCGACCGCCTGAGTGCCACCGTCAATTACGAGGAAATATACCACATTACGGCCAATGTCATGCAACAACCAGCCCGCCTGCTCGAACACATCGCGCACCGCATCATCCAGGAAATCCGCGAAAAATACCCCAGCGTCGATTCCGTAGAAGTCAGCGTCTCAAAGTTCAATCCGCCCGTTGGCGGTGTCTGTCACCGGGCACGAATCACGTTAAAAGAGTAGGAGCGGCCCCGTGTGGCCGCTCTTTGCTATAAAAACGTAAGGAATCACCGTTACGCAGCCCGGCTACTCACTGGTTTGCGCAATGTAGCGGCTCGTACTGTGCGGTTGGCCATGTTGGCATCTTCCAGTACTGCGTCGGTTACGATACCGAGGTGGTTGGCCCGTTTGAGGATATATTCAAAGGGTAAGTTGAAGTAGTTGGATACTTCGCTCCGGAAACTGTCGGGGAATTTAGACAGGCGCGCACCAAAGAAACTGTTGACATCGGCTGCGGGCAGGAGGGAAGCGAGGGCCACCCGCTCAGCTTCGGCCAGAAGGTCTTTACGATTGCTATACAACGATTCCAGGCCGATAGAGGCCGTCAGGATATTCAGAAACAGGTTTTTGTACATGCCCGATAGTTCGGCGGGCAGAATAACCCAGCCCTGCTGCCGGAACATAGCCGAGAAGCCCGTCAGGCCGGGTGTGCCGCGCAACTCACCCGCAATTAACTCGGCAGGAAATTGAAGCCGATTGACACCCAAGTCCCGGTCATCTTTTTGCAGGCGGTACACAATGGCTTCAACGGGGCTTTTCTGAAACAACAGGTCAGCGGGAATCACTTGCGTACTTTCCCACTGGTCGGTAAGCCGCATAAATAAGCTTTCGTTGAACGGCAGGTTATCCGGGCCACCGAGGCTAATCAGCATTTGCCGAAAATTGGCCAGAAAATCGATTTGGAGTTGGTTTGCGTTGAAGCGTATGCGTGCCATGTTGAGAAGTTGCCGGGCCGTAACCGGCGTTCAGTAGCGGTGTCAGTTGCTTGAAACAGAACAGTAAAACTACAAAATTCAGGCCAGATTTGCAAGCCTCTACTTCCGCCATTTCAGGGTTTTTAGCAGGTGCAGTACATCTTGCTTGATGTAGGTGATCACCGGAGCCAGTGAGTCGTTTTCGGTAGCGGTGTTGAAATAAACGGCTCCCCGCAGAAAATGGGTGGTGGTATCGGTAGTGATAAACTGCAACTGACTGGGCACCTCGCCCGATAGCTCAAGTACATTGGCCGTTAGGCCAGAGGGTAATTTGAGCTGCCGTTCTTCAATGGCATCGGCCTTTACATTGTGTTTGGCAACGAGTTTGTAGGCATCGTCGAGCATGGCTTTCAGCCGGGTTGGGTCGTGCTGAATGGCTTTGTAGGTAAGTTGTACGCTGGCGTGCCAGGCTGGATAGCTGATAAAAATCCAGTGTGGCTCAGACCGGGCAAAGCTGTCGGGCAGAATGCGGGCTACCTTGTTATACTCGAACTGATAGGGGTAGTTGGGGGGTAAGGTGACATAGCTGGCCGGTGGCAAATCGAAACGCGGAAACCCTTTGGGTTTGGGTGCGTAATTATCGCTGTTGGAGGGGCCACAGGCAACGACCAACAAGGCCAGCACATACAAATACGGTTTTGCCACAGAACGTAATGAATAATGGACAATGGTACAGTAATGGCAACGACCAGTATCCATTATTCATTGCCCATTACCTCAAGCGTGTACGTCTTCCAGTTCTTCCTGACGCACGGGTTGGCCCAGCAGGGTAGCAAAACGGTTGATGTTGAAGGTCGGTTCAAACCAAACTTCACCCAGCACTGGGTGGCGCACCGGCACATCGGGGTTGACAAGTTCATTGAGCAATACGCCCGTTTCGCCATTGGTATGGCGTTTCACCTGCCGAACGGTATAAAGCTGGTCTTTTATAGGCGTTTTTACGCCTAGCTCAGCGTATAATACCAACACCGGGCCGGGAAATTTGTCATTAGTGCAAATGATTTCCATCAGAAGTATTTTCAGAACCACTCTGTAACATAATCAGCCGTTATCCAGTTCTTCTACGCGTCCAGATTTTGGCTGCCTAGCTTTGTAAACCAGTTTCATGGTAGCCGGATTTTTGGTTCAGCATCGCCTGGATTTGTTCTTCGGTAATAGGCGGATTCGCTCCCTGGTGGGAGGCTACCAAAGCTCCCAAAGCACAGGCGTAGTTGAGCGCGTGTTGGATAGGCTGACCAGTCAGGTAATTTTTCAGAAAGCCTGCCAAAAAAGAATCTCCGCTTCCGATGGTGTCAGCCACCGTTACGTTGAAGCCCTCAGATGTATAGAATTTCCCTTCGTGCAGCACCGTTGCTCCGTCGCCCCCCTGCGTAACAATGAGTGTTTTTAGCGGAAACTGTTGAACCAGATGTTGCATTTTCTCCTGGATGGTGGTATGGTTGGGTTGGTACCAGGCAGCCAAAATGGCTAACTCGTCGTCGTTCATTTTCACCATATCGGCCCGTTGTAAAAAGCACTCTACAGTTTCCTGCGTGTAATAGGGCGAGCGCAGGTTTATATCATATACTTTTAGGCGTGCCACCTCCAGCAAGCGTAGGAGAGTAGTTCTGGATTTGGTATGGCGGGCGGCCAATGTGCCAAAAACAAATGCCTGAGCACCGGCAACCAGATCAATCAATTCATTCGACAGGGTAATCTGATCCCAGGCAACCGGATAAACAATGTCGTAGGTAGCATCTCGCTGCTCAGACAGGCTCACGTGTACGGTACCGGTCGGAAAGGCAGACGTGGTTTGAATAAATTGGGTCGAGCAGTTTGCCGAAGCGATAAAATCATGAATGGCTACCCCCAATTCATCCTGTCCAACGCAGCTAATTAGTGCCGAGTGAACGCCTAGTTTTTGCAGATGAATGGCTACGTTCATAGGTGCCCCGCCGGGCAATTGACCAGTGGGCAGCAAATCCCACAGGATTTCGCCGAAACAACATACCGCGTAGGGGTTCATTAGAGAATCTGATTAAATTCAAGACGCTCGGCATCGGGGCCGAGTATAGTAAAGTACTTGCAGCCGTGTGACCAGTCAATGGTAATCTCCCCGCTTTTCATCATCGCTACCTGCCCTTCGGCTCCTTCATAAAAAAATGCCGAACCCATTGTGAGCGTAAAACCAAGTTGATCGTAGAACAACTTCGACATAGCCAGATTGGTAGCAGGAATGCCAACGTGTTGAATTTTGGTCAACTTTATAGCCATTGGGGTAAAGTTTTCGGGCCTATTCCTGACCGATTGGGCGGTAGGAATAGGCCCGAGATTCATCATAGGTTATATATAGCAACAAACTTAATAGAGACTTCAGCCCCAAAAACAGGTAATTCAGTTTATTTTCATATAAATATTTTGGTAATTTTGGAACAAATCCAGAACAAAATAGACCAAAATGGACATCAGCCGAAACTTATGCGAAAAACTCTATCAGGAGGTGAAAGCAGGCTTGCAGCAGGAGTTTATCCGGCGGGGCAAAACCTTTAGAGGCTCCGAAACGTCAATTTGGAAACTGATGGACGACAAGGCTGGCAAAACGCAGGTGCAGATTATCCTAGAGGAGCAGTCGAAATACCGCTTTTCAGGAAAATTTAACAGCATGTATCTGTGGAAAAAACGAGATGAAGTACAGACGAAAGAGAAGGTCAGCTTTCAGGAAGATTACCTGCAACTGTTCACTAAATTCTTGGGTTTCAGCAACCCGCAGGAGTATGTCCGCGAGTTCTCGCTCACATTACACAACTTTTTTGGTATTAAGAATGAGGGTAAAATTATTGTCATTCAACCCATTTTCGACGCTACTAAGGAAGTCAACCTGGCTAAGGCGGGTAAGTCTCCATTGGCGAATGAACAAACGGTTGATTCGCGCGATACCGAGTGTCTGCTGGATATTATTACCTTATTTCACGACTATAACCAAACGCTGCCCCAACGGCTTTACGATCAGGATGTAGTTACCTATGCTACCGGGCAGTTTCAATTAGACGATACATTCCTGAATCAGAACAAAATAAACTGTATCTTCTCCATTGGGTTTTACTCGAATTACTTCTTTCGGTGGGTGTTGCAACAACAGGCATCAGCTTATGTCGAGTACATCGACAATCCGGTGCGGTTCCGGCTGCGCTACTTTAATGAGGTATCGCAGGAGCCAGCCTGGACAACCTACTACATGGGCGACGAGTCTTTTGATGCCGGATTTTTGTTAAAATTGCCCGTACGATTCAGCAGCCAGACCATCATTTGCTATTTCTTTTGTGGTATCGAGAATATAGCCACGCGGGCCATGACCAGCTATCTGTGTAAAAACTGGAAAACCATTCAAACAAAGCAGGATGCTGAACGGGATTCGCCCATTGGCGAATCGCCGTTTAGTCAGCTATTCCGGGTTAGTAAAACAGACCCAGCGGAGTATTACTGTGAAAAAATAATCAGGTTAGATTTTTAGCCGTACCCGCCATACTGCGCCATCAGCCTGGGTGTTAGCCCGGTCAATTTCTAGTCCTCAAATAAATTGCCTAGCTGACCCAGCACCGAGCCGCCCTCTTTGTGGCTTTGGGCACCGTAGGGAGCCAGCCGCTGCACTAGTTTCGAGATGGGCATCGACTGAATCCAGACCCTGCCTATGCCACGCAATGATGTAATTAGGTTCTTATTGTCATACAACTTGCTTGCTCCTGTGTCCTTCATATATACCTTTCTGGCAGGCACTTGCTGACGCACGAGTGTCTGTGAGGGCATAGGAGAAGATGCTAATATTTTATCGATCTTTCTTCAACTTTTACCCCCATTTCTGAATCTCACAATCCAGTTGCCAAAACTGTCAAATTTATAGCTATACGTACACCCCTCTCGCCATAAAATATTCTTTTAGAGCGTGTTGGGAAATTAAGTTTGGCGTTGGGGTTGTATGCGTTGCAATATGATCTGAATATTGGCTAAATAAAGCCAGTTTACCGAAGAAGATACCGTATACTCATAATCTTTGACGATGCGTCGGAAAAAATTA
>JBBQUC010000141.1:0-8577 GCA_038212815.1 Cytophagales bacterium | reverse complement strand
CTCCTGACCGATCTGGGGTTTATTCTGTACTGGCTCATTACGGCCCTACACCTTATTCCGGCTCAATATCTCTATAACGACTATACAAATCCGATTCTGGTGGACTGGAACTGGTCGTTTTTTCCACTCGATATGTCCATTTCGATAACGGGTCTGACCAGTTTATATGTACGCCGGGCAGGGCGGCCCTGGCAGCAACTAGCCCTACTGTCGCTCACGCTGACGGTCTGCTCTGGCTTGCAGGCCATTACTTTCTGGGTGCTTCACCACGATTATGACCTGAGTTGGTGGTTACCCAACCTGTATTTACTGCTTTATCCGTTATTCTTTATTCCTAACTTACTCCAGCGTCGGGCATGATTACCCTCGAAAACAACCATCTCCGCATCAACATCCGCCCGCAGGGGGCCGAGTTGACCAGCATTTTTTATAAGCCGACTCATACGGAACACCTCTGGCAGGCCGACCCTACGGTATGGGGGTGGCACGCCCCTAATCTATTCCCCATTGTGGGCGGGTTGCTTAACAACCAACTGTTGATTGATAGTCAGACTTACCCCTTAAACCGGCATGGATTTGCCCGGCAGTCATTGTTTACAGTAGCTGAGTTATCAACGACGCGAGCCGTTTTGTCGCTGTCCGATAGCTCCGAAACGCGGGCGGTTTATCCATATGGGTTTCTGTTTCAATTGATTTACGACCTGACCGACACTAGCCTTAGCCTCACTTACCGGGTGCAAAACACCGGGTCAATTCCCCTGTTTTTTTCGGTGGGGGCGCACCCGGCCTTTGCCGTGCCGTTTACCCCAACGGAAGCCTACCGTGATTATTACCTGGAATTTACCCAGCCGGAGGCTCTCCTTACCCACCAACTCTCCGGTGAGGGCTTGTTCACCGGAGAGACGCGTACCATACCCACCGACGGCAATCGACTTCCTCTCACGGAACACCTCTTCGATCAGGACGCGCTGGTGTTTAAAAACCTGGCTTCTTGTAGCGTGGCTTTAAAAAGCAAAAACCACCAGCGGGCAGTAACCGTCTCCTTCCCCGATTTTCCGTATCTGGGTATCTGGGCCAAGCCGGGAGCACCGTTTGTGTGTATCGAACCCTGGCTCGGTTGTGCCGATTCTGTTGGCAACCCCAAACCTATCGAGCAAAAAGAGGCTATTCAGCAGGTGGCCGTTGGCGGTGATTTCTCGGCAACGTTTAGCATCAGTATTTCCTGATTTCTCCCGTAATCGACAGTATCCCTGATGTCGAGGTCATAAACTAATTTGTAGCCTATAATCTCAACAGCCGGATATTGCCGAAGACGGATAAACTCCGCAAGAATCGGGTTTTCTGACACTGGGTTTCTTACGACCTTTGTTTAGGTCAATCAACCAGAAGCCAATGAACACAAACAGCACCCAGACTTATGAACAAATTGCCCGCACCATTGAACACCTTAGCGCGCACTATCAGGAGCAGCCCACCCTGAGCGAGGTAGCTGATATTGCCAACCTGAGTGAGTTTCACTTTCAGCGGCTCTTTACCGAATGGGCGGGGGTAAGTCCGAAGAAATTTGCCCAGTACCTCACCCTCGAACACGCTAAAACCCGGCTTCGGCAGGGTGTGCCGCTGGCCGAGGTAGCCCACAATGCGGGCCTGTCGGGTACGGGACGGCTGCACGATTTATTCGTCAGCATTGAGGGGGTTACGCCGGGTCAGTTTAAACAGGCGGGTTCGGGTCTGGTGCTGACGTATGGTGTCTTCGATAGTCCGTTTGGCCAGTATCTGTTGGGAGCTATTGGCGGTAAAATAGCTGTGCTGCACTTTCTGATGGAGGCCGATCAGCCCGAAGGGCTACTTACTACTATCTGGCCCGAAGCCACGCTACAACATAGCCCCGAAGCGTTATACCTACTCACCAGCCAGATTTTTCCAGCCTCAGGCCAGGCTAGCCAAACCCATCCAGTGCCATTATCTGTGTTGGTGCGCGGCACAGCCTTCCAGCTTAAAGTCTGGGAAGCCCTCCTGAAAATTCCGGAAGGGCAGTTAGCCAGTTACGACCAGATTGCCGCAGCCATTGGCCAGCCTACAGCCTCACGAGCCGTTGGTACAGCCATTGGCAGCAACCCCGTAGGCTACCTCATTCCCTGCCATCGGGTTATCAAGAAAACGGGCCTGTTTGGCGGCTACCGCTGGGGCATCCATCGCAAACAGGCTATGCTGGGTTGGGAGGCTGCCCAGGTTGATAGATAAACCTCTTTATAATACCAGTTTTTTCCTGTAAACTTGTTTACTGTTACCGAACATCATTATGACTCCCGTTGCCGAAAAGAAACCGCGTCGCCCCGTTACCCGCTCCATCCCCCCCGCTCTGGTTTATGAGATGTGGCAGGGAAAACCCATTTACTACAAAGGCTATCGGGAGGTATTATCGGGCAAAAAAACTATTGAAGAAACTATGCGGAGTGCCGCCCAGTCGTATTCTGATTTGCAGGGGGTACTGGTGTCATTACTAAATGGCTATCTATATGGACTTATTGACCGTAAAAAGTACATATTGGCCACTAATGAGATCGGCATTCACCTCGCGCTGAACGATAACCTTGCCAACGACATCGTTATTTTCGAGAAAGAGAAGCTCGGTAAACTAAAAGGAAAATTTTTCGATATAGCCCCCAAAGTTGTCATTGAGGTTGATATAAAGGCTGATATAACTGACTTTCCGAACAAAACGGATGAGTACATTATGCGAAAATCGCAGAAACTGCTCGATTTTGGGGCGGAGAAAGTTTTGTGGGTAATTACCAGTATGCAGAAAGTGTATGTCATTGAGCGCGACAACCCCACCTGGTATATCGTCAACTGGTCGGAAAACATTGCCGTTATTGACGACTGCACTATCAATATCAAGCAACTGCTTGACGACGAAGAGATTATGTATTGACTATCATCCACCTGTAGCTTTCTTTCTGATTGTTCCATGAAAAATATCTCCCGATGGGCTAGTCGCCACGTTCGTCTGGCTAGTTTATTGCTTATTTTTTGTGAAGTCCTCAATGCCATCAATGGCTTGCTGCTGGGCATGAACTTGCTCGATGGCCTATCAGGAGGTCATTTACTACTGCTGGCAGTAGGGCTAGGTGGTGGAGCTATTTTTATCCAAACGCAGTCGGCCTACTTTGCAAAGCTACCCTATTGGACCAGTCGGGTATGGCTGTTTGCGGCGTTTTTCAGCAATTTTCTTCTGTTTGGCATACTGGGTGGCCTGCGGGCGCAACAGGCACAAACAGCTACCACTACCCAGACAGTACTTGGCTATAGTCGGCAGAAGTCTCGGTCTGATACGCTCGTGCCAGCCACTGAACTGCGGGCAGGTAATCAGGCTTATTATGAAGAAAAACCGCCTGCAAAACCCGCCGATCAAACGGCTAAACGCATTGGGTTCGTGCTGCTATTTTTGGTTGGGCTTGTGTTAACTGGTTACGCGCTAGGACTGGCCTGTAATCTTACTTGTGCAGGATATAGTGGGCTTGCATTTCTGGTAGGTCTGCTTGGTACTGGAATTTTTATAGGGGGTTTCTTTTTTCTAAGCCGGGCCTTTGAAAAAGTGATTAAGCCGTGGCGGGAAATGAATAGACTTGAAAAAAGACGGGTTAGGGGCCGCACATTGCTCCTCTTTGTAGTCTTTTGGGCTATTTCGCTCCTCATAGGCAATTTAACAAGGGTATAAAGCCAAACGAATTACCCGCTTCAGTACCCCTACACTTTGCGCCAGTTCAGCCTCCGTACTCGATGCAAAACCCAGCCGAGTGCCGTTGAGGTGTTGCCCCGGTGGGTTATGACCCAGCCCGTCTGCCAAATATAACCCCACCCGGCCCGCCTGTTGGGCTAAAGCAACCATGTCGATAGCCGGGTCGAACTGTGCCCAGACCGCCATGCCGCCATCGGGTTTGGTAAACTGGATCACATTGGGAAGTTGGCTGGTCAGCAGATCACAGAACAGATCGCGCCGGGCATGGTAGGTACGCAGGGCTTTACGGAAATGCCGTTTCATATCGCCAGTTTTGAACAACTGCCCCAAGGCAAACTCCAGCATCTGATCGCCCTGCCGGTCGATGATGCGCCGAAGCCGGGCTAACTCATCAATCAGGGCCACCGGAGCTACTATATACCCAATTCGGAAGGCTGGTGCTACCGATTTTGTCAGCGACCCGACATACACCACCATGCCCTGTTGGTCGGCACTGGCCAGGGGCAAAATGGGGCGGCTCAGGTAATGAAAATCGTAGTCATAATCATCTTCCAGAATAACAAAACCATATTGTTCAGCCAGTTGCAGCAGCCGCACCCGCCGGTCGGCGCGTAGGGTAACCGTGGTGGGGTAATGGTGGTGGGGGGTAACAAACACCAACCGAATGGGGTGCCGCTGGCAAAGCAGGGCCAGCGCGTCCACATCCAGTCCATGCTGATCCACCGGCACAGTGAACAGGCTGGCTCCCGTCCGTTGAAAATTCATGGTAGCTCCGGCCCAGGTTGTTTCCCCAGTTACCACTACATCACCGGGGCGCAGCAAGACCTGGCTAACCAAGTGCAGACCCATAATGCTGCCCCGCGTAATGAGAATAGTATTGGGCGTAGTATGCAGCCCCCGCGTTTCGTTGAGGTGCTGCGACAGTTGTTCGCGCAGGAGCGGATGACCTTTGGTATCGGCGTAGCCAAAATGCTGTTGCACATTGCCCCAGCGAAAATAGGAGCGGTACGCCCGGCTCAACTCCTCCATTGGGGCTAGCCGAATATCGGGGAAACCATCGTCTAATCGCAGCCCACCCGAATTGGTCAGTACCGCACGGGCCAGGTACGATGCCTGCTCGAACGAATAACCCGGCTGCTGCGGCAGCTGCGTGGGTATAGATACAGGTCCGACAGCTAACGCCTGTGGCTGCACCATTGGCAAATGCGTGGCCACAAACGTGCCACTGCCAACCCGGCTCTCCAGCCAGCCCTGCGCCAGCAAATCATTGTATGCCGCCACCACCGTTTGCCGATGAAGGTGCAGTTGACCAGCCAGTTGGCGGGTACCGGGTAGCCGTGCCCCAGGCACCAGGGTGCCAGCACGAATCAATTGGGTCAGTTGCCCGGCTAGTTGCAAAAAGACCGGCGTAGTCGATGCCTTATCGAGCAATAGAAGCGTGGGTAGTAGCATGACCAAAAGTAACTGGACTAGTTGTTTTCTCCAAACCGGATGGTTTATATAGGCCGGTCATGCGCGATATTTGTAGCACCATGAAAAACGACCTACTCACCCCCAGCCGCCTGGTCAAACGAGCATCGTACGATGCTGCTACCATTCATCCCATACTAGACGAGTGCCTGTTCTGCACCGTTAGCTATGCCTTTCAGGGTCAGCCAATGGCTATTCCAACCGCCTTTGCCCGTAAAGACGATACCCTGTACATCCATGGGTCGGTGGGGAGCCACTTTATTCGCAGTATTGAAAATGGCGAGCCGGTCTGTATTTCGGTAATGCTAAACGATGGGTTGGTACTGGCCAAGTCGGCATTTCACCACTCGGTCAATTATCGGTCGGTCGTTATTTTTGGCAATGCCGAGAAGGTGACCGACGAATCCGAAAAAATGGATGCCCTCGCCCTCATTACCGACCATCTGGTGCCGGGCCGCTGGGCCGACCTTCGCCCCACTACTGACAGTGAACTCCGAAAAACGACCGTACTGCGGTTCTCCCTGGCTGAGGCTTCGGCCAAACTGCGTACCGGTGGTCCCAACGACGACCCTGAAGATGCTGACCTGCCGACCTGGTCGGGGGTTGTACCGATGAAAACCGTTCGGTTGACCCCCATTCCCCGCGAGGGCGAAGAAGCCAAGCCCTTACCCGCTTATTTAGCATGAAAATCATTGACTTAACCGAGGCTGAACCCCACGGCTACAAGTCTTTTTTCACGGAAGGCTTACGGCAACACCGCGACTGTTTCCGGATTAGCCCTGATGATGAAGCCTTTGAGCCGTTCCCCACCAAAGATACCGCCGACAGTTTTACCCTCGGCCTGTTGACCGATGCAGGCACACTGGCAGGAGTGGTGAGTTTTCAGCGCGAAGGGGCCACACGGGAGAAAATACGCCATAAAGGACTGTTGTTTCGCATGTATGTGGCGGCCCAATACAGCGGCATGGGTCTTGGACGGCAGTTGCTGGATGAATTAGTCAGGCGTGTGCGCGAGCAGACCGATATTGAGCAGATTAACCTGACGCTGGTAGCCACGAATACTGGGGCGAAACGGCTCTACCAAAAGCTAAATTTCGAGTCGTATGGACTGGAACGCAACGGCCTGAAAGACGGGGATACCTATCACGATGAAGAGCAAATGGTGCTGCTTATAGTTCGCTAGTGCTTAAAGCTGAACAATACCCAGCCGAATAGCCTGCACCGCCAGCCCAACCCGGCTTTTCACCTGTAATTTTTCAAACACGGTTTCGCGCCAGCCATCGACCGTGCGGGGGCTAACATTCATTTTCTCCGCTATTTCGTGGTAGGTCAAATCGGTGCAGGCCAGTTGGATAAACTGCATGTCGCGCTCATTCAATCCCAGAGATTTTTCGGTACTGATAAGTGCCTCTGGATTCAGGCTTTTTATTAATTTGTCGGTAATGAGTTCGGTATAATAAAACCCTTTCGTTACAATCGTATCGAGAGCTTCGCGAAGTTGCGCCGGTTTGCAGCCTTTCAATAAATACCCCCTGGCCCCGTTCCGCAACATCTTTACAATAGCATCTTCTTTATCATACATCGAGAGGGCCAATACCTTAATTTCGGGGTAATTATTTTTTAGCCACAAGGCCGTTTCGTACCCATCCATTTCAGGCATATTAATATCTAATAGTACAATATCGGGTATCTGCTTTAGCTTAATCCGGCTAATTAAATCAAAGCCATTTTTAGCTTCGTATAATACCTCATATCCCTCCATTTTTTGGATAAGCCCCGACAGAGCTTTGGCAATTAATTCATGGTCGTCGGTAATAGCTACGGTATATTTCATGGTTTTGTTGTTAATCTGATGACGTGTAGGGTACGGTAATGGTAACGGATGTGCCCTGTCCGGGGGCAGAAATCAGGGTACATACTCCGCCAATAAGCGAAGCTCGACGTTCCATATTCCGCAGGCCCGCCCCGGCCTGGTCAACGGGCTTTTCACTAATAGTCCCATAGTCGAATCCCTTGCCATTATCGGCCAGGGTCAGGGTAAATAGCGTTGGTTCAAACTGCAGACTAGCCACTAGTTGGGTAGCTCCTGAATGCTTGAGCGCGTTGGTGAGGGCTTCCTGCACAATCCGAAACAAGACAATTTCGCGCTGAAACCCTAATGAATATGCTTCACCAACCAATTTTATTTCCGTCTCGAATTTGCGCGTCCGCCGAATCCGCAATAGCTCCTGCGCAATGCTTTCGCTCAGGCCGAAATCGGCAATAAACTCGCCATCGAGGCTTCTTGTCAGTGCCCTTAACCCAATAATCGACTGGTCGATTAGCTCACTTGCCTGCTGTATATACTCCTGGTTATCAAAAGGTTTATTGGATTCTTCGACAATAGTCAGGTTAATCCGGGCCACTGTCAGCAGTTGCCCAATATTATCGTGTAATTCCCGACCAATATGTTGTAATGTAGCATTTTGAACTTCTACTTGTGAGGCTAAAATTTCTTGTTCATACTGGGCTTTGAGAGACACTTTTTCCTGAAAATAACTAAGTTGTTTTTTGCGATAAAGCATTAGAAACGAAATTAAAAAGACAATAAACAATACATTGGCAACCGTTCCGGCAATTAAAAGAATTTTGAGGGCATGGTCTATATTAGTCAGCATATCTGGGTTGCCTGGCAGCCAGCCACAAGGCATAGGTACTTATTAGGTAAAATAAAAAATCGAACCAAAGGCTAAAATAGTACCAGAATAGAGCCTCGCTGGGAGTTTTATCAATCATATATTGCCGTATGCCTACTTGCAAAAAACAGATATAATAGACCAGCAAGCCTAAACAAAACCAAAACATTGGAATAGACAGTAATGGAACCGGGTTTTCGGCAATAAGTAAGGTGCGCAGGTAGGTCAGAATCCAGTATAAATACAGCAACCGGGTAATTAGCCGTATTAGTGACGGAGACTGGTTGAAGCCTTGCACATAAACGATCAATACTATTTCACCCAGAACTACCCCAACAATAGAGATAACCAGTAACTGTTTCGACCGATTAAATACAATATTCTCGCGGAATAGTAGGGCTAAAAAAACGTATTGTAACACAGTCATAATATGATAAAACACCAGATTATTCCGGCGAATTATTGTCATTTGGTAATCGGCGGCAAGTTCTAAAAGAAAGGTGCTAAAAAAAAGAACGCCAAAAATTTCATGGCCAGGGGTAATTGTCGGTAGTAGCTTATACCCAAAACTACCCCTGGTAGTAAACCTGCCAAAACGAGCCATTCATAAAACGCCATGCAGGTTTGTGGTTATTAATGGTTTATGTGGGTTTTAAGCATAGTCAGCAGCGCATCGAACTGGGCACTAGG
>JBBQUC010000140.1:0-8639 GCA_038212815.1 Cytophagales bacterium | reverse complement strand
CTATTGCGGCTGTTTGAAACTCGCCGAAAGTAGATGGCCCTGCCTTAGCACTAAACTTTTTAGAGCAGATTGCGTCTAAATCGTGTTATGTGTTTAATCAATTAACGAAAATTCTATTATGGTTTATCCAACAATGCTTTTCCGTCCCAAAAATCTCTCGTTGTTGCTCATGCTGACCATACCATTTCTGCTGAGCCGTTGCGGAGTAAGTCGTCAGATTGCCGAGGCCAAAGCGCTGGGCGATTGCCGGTACGATATTTTATCAGCTGATAGTATATCCGTATCGGGCTATGACATACGCGAGTTTAAAAATACAAAAGACCTGAATCCGCTGAAATTCCCCAGGATTGCTACTGGGCTGCTTACCCGGTCAATTCCCTTCAACGCCAAAATCAATCTCGACATTACTAACCCAACGAATAAAAACGCGGCCATTAATCAGTTAGAATATCGGGTGCTACTGGCTGGACAAGAATTAGTGAATGGGTTTATCAATCAGCGGATTGAAGTGGCCGCAGGCGGAGGCCACGCACGGGTGCCTATCCGCATCAACACGAATGCCTATAAACTTATCTCCGACCCTAATACCCGTGAAGCTGTAACGCAGTTTCTGGGTAATCTGGCAGGCGATAAGAATACCCAACCCTCGCGGCTGACCATTAAAATTAAACCCACCCTGGCGATGGGTAACAAAGCAGTCAACTACCCCGGCTACATCACCATCGACAAAGAAGTAACCAACAAAATCCTGCTCGGTCAGTAACTTTGCAACTATTCTTTACATTGTTTAGCCCTCAACCTGCTGGTTGGGGGTTTAACAGTACAGCAATATGACTATTCGCGTAGGGCAAGGATACGACGTCCATCAACTGGTAGAAGGTCACCCTTTCTGGCTGGGTGGCATCCGGATTCCGCACACACACGGGGCATCGGGGCACTCCGATGCCGATATTATTTGTCATGTCTTGTGCGATGCGTTACTGGGTGCCGCCAACATGCGGAACATTGGCTACCATTTTTCGGACAAAGACCCGCGCTGGAAAGGAGTGGACTCTAAACTGCTGCTGGCCGAAGTGTTGCGCATGATTCGTACCGAAGGGTACGAGTTGAGCAATGCCGATGTAACGGTAGTATTGCAGGAACCCAAACTCAATCCTCATATTCCGGCCATGAAAACCTGCTTGGCTGGTGTGATGCAGGTGCCAGAAGATGCCCTGGCTATTAAAGCTACTACCTCCGAATACATGGGTTTTGTAGGCCGTAAAGAGGGGATTGCCGCTTTTTGCGTAGCTTTGATTGTTCGTTCCTGAACGGCAATCATCAGCATATCCATGACTTTATCGTTTCGCCCATTGCATTTCCTGTTTCCGCCCGTTGCGGTTCTAGCCGCTACTGTAGCCATTGCTCAACCTCAGCCCAAACCCAGCACTGAGCCGCTTGGTTTTGAAGAATACGATCCCGTTTCGACGCTGAAAGTACCGGAACATAAACTGACCCGGGCCAAATACCCTTTTATTGATGTGCATAACCATCAGTACAGTATGGACAATGCTGATCTGCATAAGTTGGTAGCGCAGATGGACAGCCTGAACATGGGGATTATGGTGAACCTCAGCGGTCGCGGTTTTACCAACAATGCCACCGAAAGCACCGCCTTTCTGGACAACTCGCTGGTCAATATTCAGAAATCGGAGCCAAAACGGATTGCCCTCTTTACCAACATCAATTTCAGCGGCCTGGGCGAAAAGGACTGGACTGAAAAGGCCGTACAGACCCTTGCCGACGATGTGAAAAAAGGGGCGCGGGGCCTGAAAATCTACAAAAGCCTGGGATTCAGTGTAAAAGACAATACAGGACAGCGGGTAAAGGTCGATGACCCCCGGCTCGATCCCATTTGGGCCAAATGTGGCGAATTGGGCATTCCGGTGCTGATCCATACCGCCGACCCAAAGTCATTTTGGGATCCGATGGATCGGTATAACGAACGCTGGCTGGAACTGAAACTCCATGCTGGTCGTAAGCGCGATGCGAACAACCCGGTTCCCTGGGAGGCCCTGCTGACGGAGCAGCATAATGTATTCCGGAAGCACCCCAAAACCACGTTTATCAACGCCCACATGGGCTGGTATCCGAACAACCTGCCCAAGCTAGACAGCCTGATGCAGGCACTGCCAAACACATTAGTCGAGATTGGGGCCGTTATTGCCGAGCTGGGGCGGCAACCCCGCATGGCCCGGAAGTTCTTCGAGAAATACCAGGATCGGATTCTGTTTGGTAAAGATAGCTGGGTACCTAGCGAATACGCCACCTATTTCCGGGTGCTGGAAACCGACGATGAGTATTTTCCATACCACAAAAAATACCACGCTTTCTGGCGCATGTACGGCATGGCCCTCCCCGATGAGGTGCTGAAAAAAGTCTATTACAAAAACGCCCTCCGCATTATTCCAGGGTTGGACAAGGGGCAATTCCCGAAGTGATGAAAATTTCCCGAATAAACCTCTATGCCTATAACATTCCCCTCAAAGCCCCCATTGCTATTTCACTGGGGGTTATTGCTGATGCCCGCAATATACTGGTCGAGATGCAGACCGACGAGGGTATTACCGGCTGGGGCGAAGGTTCGCCGTTCTGGATGATTGTGGGCGAAACGCAGGCATCGGGTCTGGCAGCCGCGCAGGACATGGCTCAGCTGCTGATTGGCCAAAATCCGCTGGCAATCGAAGCCTGTCTGACTACCCTGATTCGGTTTTTGCCCGGCCACCCTACCACCCGCAGCGCGTTCGATATGGCCCTGTACGACATTGCGGCCAAACGGGCAAACATGCCGCTTTATCAGTTTCTGGGTGGTGAAAAACGCATGCTCACCACCGATGAGACCATTTATATCAATACCCCAGAACGGATGGTTGCCGATGCCCTACGGATACAAGCCAATGGGGGAGAGGCCGTGAAAGTAAAACTCGGTACCAACGCACGCGACGATATCCGCCGGGTAGAGGCTATCCGGCAAGCCCTCGGCTCCGACCTGCCTATCCGCACCGATGCCAATCAGGGGTGGGATGTGGTAACGGCCATAACAGTATTACGGGCCATTGGCGGGCTACATGTGCAATACTGCGAGCAACCCGTAAAACGCCACGACATTGCGGGCCTGCGCCGGGTGCGGCAGGCATCGCCCATCCCCATCATGGCCGACGAAAGCGTGTTTGATAGTATAGATGCCCTGCGGTTGGTGCGCGAAGAAGCAGTGGATTATATCAATATCAAACTCTCGAAAAGCGGGGGTATTTTCGATGGCCTGAAAATCAATGCCATTGCCGAATCGGCTGGCATCAAGTGTATGATTGGCTGCATGTCGGAGTCGAGGCTGGCCCTGACGGCCAACGCTCATTTCGCATCAGCCCGGCAGAACATAGCGTTTTATGACTTAGATGCCTGTTTTGAACACGCCACCGATCCTGTCCAGGGTGGCATTACCTATACCGGCTACCAGATCACCCTGCCCGACGCACCCGGTATTGGTGCCGGGGTTGACCCAGTCTTTTTAGGAAATTGTACCCTGACTACGATACAATGAATGCTGCCGTAACCATTACACTCGCCGAAACCGACGCTGATTTACAGGGTATTCTGGCTCTTCAACAAGCAAATCTTCGCCGTAATGTATCGGCAGATACTGTTGCCAGTCAGGGGTTTGTAACCCTGCAATACACACTGGCTCAGATGCAGCAGATGCACCAGTTTGGGCCAAGTGTGGTTGCTAAAGACGGCGATACCGTGGTGGGGTACGTCATTACAACTCTTCCCCAAACCCGGCAGTTTGTGCCTGAGCTATCTACCCTTTTCGATCAAATTGACGCGCTACCATATCAGGGTCGGCTGTTATCAACATACGCCTATTATGTGGCGGGGCAGGTATGCGTAGCCGAGGGCTACCGGGGGCAGGCACTCTTAGACCGCATGTATCAGCACCATCGTACCGTTTACAGCAACCGTTTCCAACTGTTCATCACCGATATTTCGACCCTGAATACGCGCTCGCTACGGGTGCATGAGCGTATCGGTTTTCAGGTAGTAGCGCGTTTTTATGAACCCACCGCAGCCGAAGAGTGGGTAGTAGTGGTCTGGGACTGGGAGCATCAATAGGCCAGTATCAATAGGCTGTTTATGCCAAAATGTAAGCGACCACTGGCACTATAATTTATCAGAAAAGCGTATGCCTGGTAATTGTCTGGAGTTGTTACCAGATGCCGTACCTGTACTTTGTCGCCTGCAATCGGAATTCGATTTACTGACCAGGTTGCCGGGTCGGTCCAGGAGCCATTTTTAACCGAGTATAGGTCAGTAGCTTCCTGATATTCAAACGCCCCCATATCAATTCGATTGCCGGAAAATCGGGGTTGCCCGCTCAGGTCAGCGTTGTTCGATAAAGCCGTTGTAATGGCCGGATCTCCTTGATTGATGAGTGGGCTGTTGGCGGACAATCGGAAGTCGTCGGTTGCTACATCGACGAATAATGGGTAACTGCTGAGGTTGCCATTGATACCGGCAAACCCACTTTGATCCAGATTACTGTATCGGGCAGCTAGCGACAGCCCGAAGTTATCGAACGCCAGGGTACTATTCCAGACAATGCAGTTTATCAGCGTGAGTTGGTTGGCTACGAGGGCATTAGCTGGCCCCGATGCCGCCGGTGCCTGCCCTGCCGGGCTGTTGTTGGCAATGGTTGAATTGATGAAAACAGGGGAACCCGTACCCTCCTGCGCGGCTGTAGCGATGGCCGCTCCGTTGAGCGACAGATTTCGCACTACCAGGCAATTCAGGAATACGGGGCGCGTAACACCGCCCGACGTACCATCGCTGTAAATAGCTCCCCCGTAGCGGGTGGCAGTGTTGTAGGTAAACCGGCAGCTACTAAACTGGGGGCTGCTCGCACTGCCCGCGCCATTCCCGTTGTTGAACACCGCCCCGCCCAGTAAAGCCGTATTACCCGTAATCCAGCAGTTGCGGAAGGTAGGATTGCTGGCTGCGTTAGGGCGGCCATTGTTTAGTATCCCTCCACCATAACCCGAACTTTGGTCGGCCAGGTTACTGCCATTGGCAAACCCCTGTTTAATCACGAACCCATCCAATACGCCCGTACTGTCCACCTGTTGGTTAAGCACTACGTGGAAGCTGTTATCATTCTGTTCGCCAGACGTACCAATATCACCCGATAAAGTAGTGCTGGACGGGCGACTGCCCGTAATGGGTAGCCGCTGAGTCAGGCTTACTTCGCTCCCCACAAACCCACCATACACCGATACGCCCGACACCAGAGAAAAACTTCGGCCCCGGTCATTCTCCGTACAGGTGATGCAGGCGGTAGGTTTATATGTGCCGGTAGCTACCCACACCTGTTCGCCCAGTGCCGAAGCGTCGATCATGGCCTGAATATTTCCCGACGCACTGGTCCAACTGCTGCCATTGCCTGTTGCATTCAGCCGCACATAGCGGATAGTTGCCGGATCGACAATCAGTACAAAAGCTGTTGATGTAACCGAACTGTAAGCACTGCTTACCAGGCAGCTATAACTGCCCGAGTCGCTAACCTGCACATTCGTCAGGCTTAAGGTAGCGGAGGTCTGACCGACAAGGAAACTGTTATTTTTTACCCATTGGTACGTGAGGGGTTCGCCACCCGTTGCCCCTACTGATACCGTGACGGTGGTACCGCGAACGACTGAACTTTGAGCAATGGGGTGGCTAACAATTTGTGTAACAGGAATGACGGTAAGGGTAACAGAGGCTGGACTGCTTACACACGCCCCGCTGCTACAGGTAGCTGAGTAAATGAAAACGCCCGTAGCCGATGTCGGCACCGACAATGTTCCCGTACCCGACTGCCCATTACCCTGCCAGGTTAGCAGCCCGCTGCAATTACCCGCCCCGAACGATACGGCTGTTGTATGTTGAGCAACGGTTACGCTGGTTAGTCCGGCAGCAACCGTCTGTCCCGCTACCGTGCCAAAGGCAGGAGTAGTTAGTTCGCCCACTGTGGCCGTAATAGTTTTGGTGCAGGTGCCTCCATTGCCCACAATGACCGTAAAGGTTTGGGGGCCATCGACCGTCAGGGTAGCCGACATTACCCGGTCTGTTTCGGGGTCGTTCAGGACTACACCCGCCGGGGCTGCCCAGGTGTAACTGCTGCCACCCGTAGCCGTGAGACTAACCACATTCCCGGCACAGGCGACTGAATTCCCCACTAAAACGGATGCCTGGAACGCATCGCTCCCCGCGCCAGTGGCACAGAAAGCGGCCCAATCGCCCCCACCCGGAAGGCCGGGGTTGCTGTATGCGCCTACGTACAGGTCTGATCGGCATAGGCTACTCATTCGGGCGGGAAAACAGCCGCTCAATTGGTTATTGGAAAAGTTTACGGACGTTGATTGAGCAGTCAATGCACTAAAACTGGCTGGTATACTTCCTGAAAGTTGATTATTTGCCACCAGAAAGAATCGCAAGCTGGTTAGCCGATCAAAAACGTCAGGGATTGATCCCGTTAGCTGATTATCGGCTAAACTTATTGTATGCAGGTTGGCGAGATTACCTAAACTTGCAGGTATTGATCCAGTTAGCTGATTATTACTCAAATAAACGTATTTGAGCTTTGTTAAATCACCTATACTGGTGGGAATACTACCCGTGAGTAGGTTCCAGGGTATCCAGAGTACTTCCAGTTCTGTTAAATTACCCAAAGCGTTCGGTAGCGTCCCGGTTAAGTTGCTGCCTAGCAGAGTCAATCCTGAGACCCGACCATTAGTACACTGAATACCTGACCATTCACATGGATTACAGGTCGTAAACCATTTCGCCCCGTTTTGAAGAGTCCACCCGTTGCCGTTCGTGCTGTTATAAAAATCTACCAGAGCCGCATAATCCGAATTGTCGGATATGCCAGCTACCGTTGTGGTTGCGCTGGCCGGGCAGCCGCTGGCCGAGGTCACAGTCACTGAATAGAGGCCATTGGCATTGACCACCGCCAGCGGGCTGGCGGTATTTTGGCTCACCACGCCCGGCCCGCCGAATCGGTAACTACTGCCAGTAGTTGAGGTGCTGGCGGTCAGGTTCAGGGTCGTGGCGTTGCAACCTGTAGGCGTTCCGGCAGTTAGGCTTACCTGTTGGGGAATGGTGCCAACAGTCAACGTAGCTATAGTTGAGGTTTCCGAGGTTGTTCCCGTCACGATAGCCCGGTACTGTTTTCCATCGAGACCAGCCAGAGCGGTGATGAACAGTGTAGCGGAGGTGACACCGACATAGGGCGTTTTATTGGCCAGATTAATCCAAGCAGTTCCATCGAAAATCTGCCACCGGTAGGTGGTAGCCTCAACGGCTGTTACCGAAAAAATGGCACGGGTACAGGCCGTTTGGCTTGTTGGTTGCCCGGTAATCTGGGTGAGTAACAGGGCTGGCGTTGTCCTGTTGGTGGCAATGCTGTCGGTCGATGGTAAAGTACCTGTTCGGGCAAACAGACCGGGAGTTGCACAAACGAGCAGCAACCAGATACATACCAGATGAAACAACGGGAAGCGATGAGCGCGTAAATGGTAGGAGAGAAGCGTTGACTGCTTTCTGGAGCGCATCAACGCAGGGAGCGTGGAGATCAATGAAGTAGGTCGTTAGGCGGTACTTGGGCAAGTACCCACATATACCGCTATTTTCCAAATTCCCGCTCTATTTATAGAGAAGAACTTGCGCCGTTTTTGACCTGAGCTACGTTGCGGCTACCCTTCCCATCGCTTATCTTTACGAACTAAACCGCCCAAAATCCCATGCGCTTACTCGTTATTTTCCTAACCCTCTCCACCACTCTTCTTGCTCAACCCCTTCCCCAAACCTTTACCCCGGCCAAAACCGCTGCCGATGCGGGGTTTTCGGCAGAGCGGTTGGCCCGGCTCGACGCGCTCTTGCAGGGGTTTATCGATAAGGGCATAGCTCCCAATGCGGTGTCGTTTGTGGCGCACCGGGGTAAGGTGGTGCATTATAAGGCATTTGGCTACAGCAATCTGGAAAAGAAAACACCCCTCAAGCGCAACGACCTCTGGCGCATAGCCTCACAGTCGAAGGCTATCACCACTGTTACGCTGATGACGCTGTATGAAGAAGGTAAATTTCTGCTCGACGACCCCATTTCGACCTACATACCGGCGTTTAAAAACCCAGTGGTGCTGGTGAGCAAGCCCAAGTCAGCCGGAGGCAGTGGCCGCAACGGTGCAGACGATTACGACACCCGTCCGGCCAAAAGCGAGATTACCATTCGGCAACTGCTGAGCCACTCGGCCGGTATTCCGTACGAACATCCACTCGACCAACGCCCGGAGTTTACCGTGCCATTTTTCAACTCCACCGACCCGGATAAACTTGAAAACGTGGTGAATAAACTGGCCAAACGGCCCTTGCTGCACGACCCTGGCGAGGGATTTACGTACGGGCTGAATACCGACATTGTTGGTCGGCTGGTGGAGATACTGTCGGGCGAATCGCTGGATGTAGCCATGCAGAAGCGTGTACTGGCACCGCTGGGAATGAGTGACACCTATTTTTACCTGCCCGATGCCAAAGCCAGCCGCCTGGTTGAGCTTTATTCCTTACCCAAG
>JBBQUC010000139.1:0-8643 GCA_038212815.1 Cytophagales bacterium | reverse complement strand
AACCGGCGTTGAATGAGCGAGGTACTGCCCTGCTGATGAATGACTACCAGCCGGGCGGCTTCGTCGAACATAGGGTCGCGGTTGGTCAAGTCCACATCGTCTTTGTCAGTTTGCCCGCCTTCGTCGCCCACAAATTCGGGGAGGAAATACGCATCCTCATAGCCGCGCTGATTGCCCACAAACTCGCAGATTTGCTCAATCTCGTCGGTATCCACAAAGGGGCACTGTAACCGGATAATGTCGGAGTTAGACGAAAGCAGCATATCGCCCATGCCGACCAACTGCTCGGCACCGCCCGTATCCAGAATGGTGCGCGAGTCGATTTTAGAGGTTACCTTAAACGACAGCCTCGCCGGGAAGTTGGCTTTAATCAGACCCGTAATGACGTTAACTGAAGGTCGTTGCGTGGCCACCACCAGATGAATGCCGATAGCCCGCGCCAACTGCGCCAGCCGGGCAATGGGCTGCTCTACCTCCTTGCCCGCCGTCATCATCAGGTCGGCCAACTCGTCAATCACCAACACAATATAGGGTAGGTACTTGTGGCCTTTTTCGGGGTTGAGTCGGCGTTGGATAAACTTGGCATTATACTCTTTAATGTTTCGCGCCCCAGCTTCTTTCAGCAGGTTGTAGCGGTTATCCATCTCGATGCACAGCGAGTTCAGGGTATTAACTACCTTCTTGGTATCAGTAATGATGGCCTCTTCGGCATTGGGCAGTTTGGCCAGAAAATGCCGCTCAATCTTGTTAAACAGGGTTAATTCTACTTTTTTAGGATCGACCAGTACGAATTTCAACTGGGCAGGATGCTTTTTATAGAGCAGCGAGGTAAGCAGTACGTTTAGCCCTACCGATTTACCCTGTCCTGTAGCACCAGCCATGAGCAGGTGGGGCATTTTGGCCAGATCGACCACAAAAAACTCGTTCGAGATAGTTTTTCCGAGTGCAATAGGCAAGTCCATGTTGGCTTTGGTGAACTTGTCGCTCATCATCACCGACCGGATCGACACCATCTCCCGGTTTTTGTTTGGCACCTCAATCCCAATTGTCCCTTTGCCAGGCATTGGGGCAATAATGCGGATCCCCAGGGCGGCTAAGCTCAGGGCAATATCGTCTTCCAGGCTCTTGATTTTTGAGATTCTAACCCCCGCTGAAGGAACAATTTCGTACAAGGTTACCGTTGGGCCGATGGTGGCTTTAATATGGTCGATGGTGATACCGTAGTTCTGGAGGGTTTCCACAATCCGGTCTTTGTTGGCCTCCAACTCATCGGCGGTAACCTGCCCACTGCCCGACCCACCACTCCGGCTTTCGGGGTAGTCAGTTAGCAGATTGGTGGTTGGAAACTGATACGAAGCCAGGTCGAGGGTAGGGTCGAAAGGGCCGTGCAAGGCTACCAGGTCGTCGGAGTCCTCGCTACCCGGCACCGTGTCTGAATCGAAACCGGGGGTCACTAGTGGCAGTTCGGCATCGGCTATTTCGGCCAGGTGGGAGGTATCTTCAATGGTTAGGGTAAGCGGCCCTACGGGGCGGGCGGCCTTACCGCTACCGTTGAGCGGAGGGGGCAGGGTTAGTGCCTGCGGTACGCCACTAACCAGCGGTTCTGGCCCAGTAACGGGGTCAGCATACGGAGCGGCATCGACGGCATCAACAACGGGTTCAATGGGAGACTCGTCCACAAGTTCGTTATCATCTTCGTGGTACGCATCGTCCACTGCATCGTACTGACGCTGCCGGGGGCGGGGCGACTGTTGAGGCCAGATGGGCAGGTTGAGCGAGGTGATATTGAAAAAGAACACCACAAAGGCAAACAGGCCAAACAGAATCAATAGCAGGCTACCCCAGCCCAGCAGGCTACGCAGCAATACATTTACGGCATAACCTACACCCCCGCACCACACACTACCCGTTTCTACCGAGTTGGTAGCCAGTACGACGTAGCCGAGCAGCAGGCTTAGCCACACCGCCACAAACAACAACACCTGCGTAGTGCGGGCCAACGGCAGCAACTCATGCCGGAATGCCAGTTTATACCCTGCTAAAAAAACGATGACTGGTAACACCAGGGCACCCACGCCAAACCAACGGAACATAAATACGTGGGCCACAAATGCCCCCAGTAACCCCACCCAGTTCTGGGCTTCGGCACCCGCTTCGCTCAGTGACTCCCGCCCGATACTATGCACAGCACTCTGATCGGCAGGGCCGTTGAATAGATACGAGATAAACGCTGCGATTAAAGCCACAGCCAGCAGCATACAAAACATACCTAATGCCAGGCTTGTGCGGGCATCACCCGAAAACCGCCCCAAGTTGAACAAAGGAACAGTTGGCATTCGGCGGGGTTTGGGATTGCGCGGAGGGTCATTCCGAGGGGTTGTATTCCGAGAACTGGCCGGTGCCTCTCGTTTAGGCCGCTCATCGGGGCGCAGGGTATTTTGCCGGGATGTAGTTGACGCTGGTTGAGCCATATCTTTGTTGGGGCGACCCCGTGGGGTCGCTCCAAAGGTTATGTGGTCGCCCTATAGGGTAGGATTCGATGCCGCAGGGGTAAAGTTCGCTATTTTTTTAACACAGTTGGCGGCAGATGCGACTTACCATGCCTGGCCATTCATAAATAAAGCCCGTGTAAATCTGCACCAGGGTAGCCCCCGCTTGAAGTTTTTCCTGTACATCCTGCGCGGTAGCAATGCCCCCCACACCAATAATAGGGAACGCCCCCCCCGACTGCCGGTGCAAGTAGCGAATCACCTCGGTAGCCCGCTCACGCAGGGGTTGGCCACTTACCCCGCCTGCCCCCAATGCGGCCACAGCGGCTGGATCGGTGGTTAGCCCATCGCGGCTGATGGTGGTATTGGTAGCTACAACGCCCGCCAGATTTGTTTCCTGTACTATGGCAATAATATCGTCTAACTGGCTATTGGTCAAGTCAGGGGCAATTTTCAGGAGCAGTGGCTTGGGTGTGGGCAATACCTGATTATCGGCCTGCAAGGCCCGCAAAATGCGGGTGAGAGGTTCCCGCTCCTGCAAGGCCCGCAGCCCCGGCGTATTGGGTGAGCTAACATTCACCACAAAGTAATCTACTACATCGAATAAGGCCCGGAATCCGGCCTGATAATCGGCCAGAGCCTGCTCATTAGGCGTATCTTTGTTCTTGCCAATATTTCCCCCCACAATAATCCGGCTCCCCCGCTGCCGTAATTTGCGCAGTTGGGTAGCTGCCAGAGTGGCCCCTTCGTTATTAAATCCCATGCGATTAATCAGGCCTCCATCGGCCTTGAGCCGAAACAGCCGGGGTTGCGGGTTACCCGGTTGCGGACGTGGGGTTACTGTACCAATTTCAATAAAGCCAAACCCCAGCGCGTCTAACTCCATAACCAGTTCAGCGTTTTTATCGAAACCAGCCGCCAGCCCGATGGGGTTCGGGAATCGCAGGCCAAACACCTCCCGCTCAAGAGCCGGGTGCTTAAACGTATATGCCCACCGGCAGAGCGCGGCAACCCCCGGAATAAAAAAGACTACCTTGAGCAGCGAAGTGGTAAAGTAATGAATGGTTTCGGCATCGAAGCGGAAGAGCAGCGGGAGAATAACGCGTTTGTACATGCCGCAAAATTAAGCAAACAATCCCGACGATAGGTAGCGGTCGCCCCGGTCGCAGATAATGCAGACTACTACGGCACCAGGCTCTAACTCATCCATCAGCCTCAGGGCCGCACTCACGGTACCTCCGCTGCTCATGCCGGCAAACACGCCTTCAACGCGGGCCAGTTGGCGGGTCATGGCCGTGGCTTCGGCTTCAGAGACTTCCAGCACCCGATCTACGCGCTGCGGCTCAAAAATTTTAGGGCGATACTCCAGCGGCCACTTCCGAATCCCCGGAATCGAGGAGCCGTCGGTGGGCTGACACCCCACAATCTGCACACCCGGATTTTGCTCTTTCAGGTAGCGCGAGGTGCCCATAATGGTGCCGGTAGTGCCCATTGACGAAACAAAATGGGTCACCTGCCCCGCCGTGTCACGCCAGATTTCAGGGCCGGTGGTGCGGTAGTGGGCCAGGTAATTGTCAGGGTTGGCAAATTGGTTTATCTGGAAGTAATTGCCCGAAGCGGCTTTTTCCTCGGCATAATCACGGGCGGCTTCAATGGTTTGGGTCAGCGTTACCGTTGCCCCAAAGGCTTGCATGGTCTGCACCCGCTCAATGGTGGAGTTTTCGGGCATGGCCAACTCAATATCGAGGCCATAGAGCCGGGCAATCATGGCCAGGGCAATGCCTGTGTTTCCACTGGTGGCTTCAATGAGTTTGGTGCCCGGTCGAATATCACCCCGCTCCAGTGCCCCGCGAATCATGGAGGCAGCCGCCCGGTCTTTTACACTGCCCCCCGGATTATGGCCCTCCAGTTTGCCATATAGCTTTATTGACGAATTTGAATGTATCCTGTTCAACTCAACCAGGGGCGTATTACCAACTAAATCAAGCAAAGTGGCCATATTATGTTACCGATAAATAAGTTTATGTCTAGTAGCTCTACTAAGTTGACAGTTCTTTGTTGTATTGCTTGGAAAGCTCTTTTTGATTGGTTTAATTTACTGTACTAACAGCCTCATATAACCCATGAATGTTCAACTATATACAATAACTCCCCGACTACTATCTGGGGATGAAGCTCTTTCGCGGCTACCCCTCCCCTCCCTCGTATTGCCTTTTTGGGATTGCCGTAAAAGTGTACCTTCCCAGCGTATTGTTCGGGTCGAAGGTGAAGGTAACTATTCGGTATTTCACTTCAACGATGGCACGCAACTAACCGTTTCCTTAACCCTGAAACGGCTTGAAAGTCGCCTGCCCGCTAATGTGTTTGTGCGGCTGCACAAAAAGCACATCGTAAACCTGCTCTATCTGAAAGGCATCAATGCCCACCGTCGCCAGCTAACGGTCGATTTAACCACGGGCGAACAACTGGACGTGTCGCGCCGGAAATCGGCTCTGTTTTTGACCTGCGTTCAGTCATTACAGGAAGAACTGGACACCATGACCAAAGGCACCCACCCAACCATGCTGGCCCTAGCGTAGGCGTGAAGAATGGATAATGCACAATGATCGTGAAGAATGGATAATGCACAATGATAACGAATACAATACGCATTCATGGGTTAATATTCATTGTGCATTATCCATTGTACATCATTTAGCCTTCGCTAACTCCTCATCGCGCAGGGGTTTACGGAGGATTTTACCTACGTTCGATTTGGGGAGTTCAGCCCTAAACTCAATGTATTTGGGCATTTTGTAGCCTGTCAGGTTTTCGCGGCAGTAGGCTTTAATGATTTCTTCGGTGAGGCTGGGATCTTTTTTCACCACAAATATCTTGACCGTCTCCGTCGATTTAGGGTCGGGTACGCCAATACAGGCTACCTCTAGCACGCCGGGGCATTGCGCCACCACGTCCTCAATCTCGTTGGGATACACGTTGAAACCTGATACCAGAATCATGTCTTTTTTGCGATCTACAATCTTAAAAAATCCGTCGGCATCCATTACACCAATATCGCCGGTCTTGAACCAGTCGCCCTCCATTACCTTAGCAGTCTCGTCAGGGCGGTTGTAGTAACCCCCAAATACCTGCGGGCCACGCGCCCATATTTCGCCAGGTTCGCCCAGGGCAGCTTCAGTGCCGTCGTCTTTCATCAGTTTCATTTCGGTGCTGGGCCAGGGCACGCCAATGGTACCCACCCGAATGCCACCAATGGGGTTGGAGCAGAGCACAGGCGAGGTTTCAGACAGGCCATACCCTTCGGCGGGGGTGTTGCCTGTCAGTTTAGCCCAGCGGTCAGCTACCGATGTCTGTAGGGCCATGCCCCCCGCCGAGGTAAGCCGGAGATGGCTAAAATCAACTTCGCCAATGCGTGGGTGATTCAGTAGGCCGTTATAGAGGGTGTTAAGACCCGTAAAAGCGGTAATTTTATACTTCTTCAGATCGTCGATAAAGGCATTCAGGTCGCGAGGGTTGGTGATGAGCAGGTTCATAGCCCCACTCTTCAGCGCAGCCAGGGCGTTAGTAGTTAACGCGTAAACGTGATAAAGCGGCAGGGCTGCCACAATAATTCCCTGGCCCGGCTCATCGCCTGCCGGTTGCGACCAGACACTTTGCGCTTCTACATTGGCAATGATATTCCGATGGGTGAGAGCTGCCCCCTTAGATACGCCTGTGGTGCCACCCGTATATTGCACAAATGCCAAATCGGTGCCTTTCACGGTAGCAGGTCGTAGAGACTGCCGACTCCCCCGGCTCAGCGCATCGCCAAATGAGATGGCATCGGGCAGGCTGTAAGCTGGTATAAGTTTCTTGACGTATTTAACAACCGAATTCACAATCAGCTTTTTCGGAAAACCGAGCAAGTCGCCCACCTGCGTAACCACAATGTGTTTAATATCCGTACGATCCAGAATTTTCTCCAGGTTATGGGCAAAATTGGCCAGAATCACAATGGCTTTGGCACCAGAGTCTTTAAACTGATGCTGCATTTCGCGGGGGGTGTACAACGGATTGGTGTTTACTACCGTAAGACCTGCCCGAAGGGCACCCAACATCACCACAGGGTATTGCAGCAGATTGGGCATCTGAACGGCAATCCGGTCTCCTTTTTGCAGGCCGAGGTCATTTTGCAGAAACGACCCAAACTGAGCCGACAGTTTGTCCAACTCGCCAAAGGTAATTTCCTTACCCATGCAGGAATAGGCAGGCCGGTTGGCAAACCGCCGGAAGCCCTCGTCCATGAGTGCGCCCAACGAAGAATACGCGTCGGGGTTAATCTGGTGGGGTACACCTTTGGGGTAAAATTGTAGCCAGGGATATGGTTTTACTGCTGATGCCATGTCTAAAATTCGATAGTATGATTTAAGGCAAAAATACGATGAATTCAGGAACAAGGGTGCTTCTCAGTCAATCATCCTGAGCAAAATCGGGGTGGTGCGATCAATTCTGTGCTATGAAAACACCTAATCTGCCAATACTTTCAGGCGTTCTGGTGTCCCTGGTAGTTTCATGCGTTGAATCATATTGGGTAGGCTAAACAATCACGGGCATCCGGTCGTTGGCATACCAACCACCTGCTTCTAAACCATGCCTGCTTCCAAAACCCCAATTTACAGTGCTTTAGCGGCTAATGTAGCCATCGCTGTCACCAAATTTATTGCCGCCAGCCTTACCGGTAGTTCAGCCATGATTTCGGAGGGGATTCACTCCCTGGTCGATTCGCTCAACGAGGTATTATTGCTGCTCGGGATTCAGCGTAGCCAAAAACCCGCCGACGAGAAGCGGCCGTTTGGGTATGGCAAGGAACTCTATTTCTGGGCGTTCATTGTCTCTATCCTAATTTTTGGTGTGGGGGGGGGCGTATCGTTTTATGAGGGTATTACCCATTTGCAACATCCGGAGCCGATGGGCAACCCCTTCTGGAACTATGTAGTGCTGGGCATTGCCTTCGTCTTCGATGGGTTTTCGTTCATCACCGCCCTCACCGAGTTTAACCGACAAAGGGGGAGCCAGTCATTTTGGTCGGCGGTGAAGCGGAGCAAAGACCCCTCGACTTTTGTGGTGCTGTTTGAAGATGCCGCCGACCTGCTGGGGCTGATTGTGGCGTTTCTAGGTGTTTTTCTGGGCCATCAACTCCAGAACCCGTATCTCGATGGTGCCGCCTCTATTATTATTGGCCTCATTCTAACAGCGGTATCGGTGGTGTTGGCCCGCGAGAGCCGTAGCCTGCTCATGGGCGAAAGTGCCGACCCGGCTGCCGTGCGCGATGTATTAAACCTGGTCGAGGGAGACGAGGCTGTTCTGAAAGTACTCCAGTCGCCCTCTATGTATCTAGCCCCCGAAGAGGTTTTTCTGATGCTGGTCATCGACTTCCGCAATGACCTGACCACTCCGCAGATTTACGAGGCTATCAACCGCGTGCGGGCCACTGTACAGCGGCAATTCCCCATTGTAAAACGGCTCTTCATTGAACCGGGAGAGCAGAAATAACTCCTGTACACTGGGCAATGTTCATTGTATAGGATTTATTAAACAACCGCTACCAATTGGTCAGCCAGTACGGCAATGCCTTCCATAAAACTGCGGGGCTGGTAACCCAGTACGTTCCGCGCTTTATCGAGTACAAAACCGGTGCGGGGGGGGCGTCGGGCAGGTTGGGTAAAGGTGGTAGAGTCAGCGGGGGTGATGAGCGATTTATCAAGGTTAAAGAAATCGGCGGTTTGCATGGCCATTTCGTAAGGGGTCAGCACATCGCGGCCCGAAATATTAAAAATGCCGGTGGCTTGCTGATCGGCAATGAGGTAACAGCCCTCAGCCAGGTCTTCGGCAAGGGTTGGACTGCGCCACTGATCGGTCACCACGTTGATGGTTTTGCCATCTTCCAGCGATTTTTTCACCCACAGAATAATGTTGGTGCGGCTCATATCATGGGCAATGCCATACACCAGCACGGTGCGGGCAATGGCCCAGCTAATCCCGGAGTTAATCACTACTTTCTCGGCGGCATACTTGCTCCATCCGTAAAAGCTGATGGGGTTCGCTACTGCTTCTTCACTATAGGGCCCTGCCGCACCGTCGAAAATAAAGTCGGTGGAGACATGCAGCAGAAACG
>JBBQUC010000138.1:0-8651 GCA_038212815.1 Cytophagales bacterium | reverse complement strand
GAAGAGAGGTATCCCGAACTTTTGTTCGGTCCGGGCCGCACCAAAGGTGCCCGGTTTAGGGTTGGCGTAAACTATTTTTTTGGTCTGGCCAACCGCTAATCAGAACACTATTTGTTGGTGATGGGTAATATGATAGGCCGTAAAATACGCCATTTCTCGAATGGTAATGAGGCCCAGGGCCGGGTGGGGGAGTTGATATTGATCTAACTCTTCCTCCGACCAGCCCTCCAGGGCATCCGCAAACAGTTGGTGGGCTGTGCTGAAACGAGTGAGTAACTCGGGCTTACTTAGTTGCATATCGTCGGGGCGGGGCGATAAACTGGCTGGTGCTTTCAGACCCGCACCCAGAATGCTGTCGTAGCTGACCTTCAACTCGCTATAGGGTTTAGATAAGCGGCCTGAAACGGGCCATTGATCAAAAAAAAGGCGTGGGCCATTCAGCATTTTAGACAAGTTACGGGCGGATAAGTACAAGTGTTGTGCCGTATCGGCTACAGACCATTTGCCATTGAGTTGCTGGGTAAATGCGACCTCAGAAAGTGGTTCCGCCAGGGCTAAAAATGCGGTGTAGGCTGCTATAAGCCGTTGCTGGGCTTCGGTTTTTGTGGGGTGCATAAGAGGTTTATTGATCTGCATCGATACTAAGCGACGAAGCTATACTAATTTTCAGGAAAAATAGTTGTTTCATACGCACTAGTTGAGTAATTTTCAGCAATTCAACCGCTTTACTACGCTATATGCGATCTGTGTATGAAGCAAACGGCTACTGTTCTCATTTTCTGGCTGCTTACATTAACTGCATCGGCGCAGGAGCCTTCAGACTATTACCAGATTCGAAAGCCTTCTCATCAGGAGTTCGACCGGTTAGTGATGCGGTATGCGCCGTATTTGGCTCAACGCTGGTACGTGAGCCTGGAAGGGTTTGGCCGCACCGATAACAGCCAACTCGATAACTCCCTACGTGGCCTGCTTTCTACTGAATCGACCGGACAGGCGGGCTGGAGTGCCCTGATTGGCTTTTCGTACCGCAACCGCTGGGCGGCCGAGGCTGGTTATGCCAAATCGCCTATCCACAATCATTTCTGGATTGCCAACGCCCCCCGCTCGCTCGAATACACGTTTCCAAATGAAAAACAGGGCATCATCCTGCGCGGAAAATGGCGGGTACTGTCCACCAGCCCAAAGTGGGAGCGGTCTGGCTTTTGGGTAACGGGTGGGGTGTGGCTGATCCCCAATGCCGGACAGGAAACCGGGCGGCTTTCGCTCGAAGGCTATGCGTACAAAAAAGACTTTCATGTATCGCCCGATACCCTGTTGCTGCTTAGCTCAACGCGCACCAATAACCAGCCCACCGGTTTGGTTGAACTGGGCCTGGAGTACAATATCCGGATATCGAGCCGGTTCGAGATGGGAGCATTTGCCCGAAAGTACTGGGGGATAGGCAATTCGCTGAGTACCAACATTGCTTATGTAGTCAATAGTCGATCTCCGCAACTATCTACCATATCCGGCGATGGCACGGGCATGAGTTATGGGGTGGCCCTTCGCTATACCTACTCGCGCCGGTTTCAGGTAAACAGCGTTCATGAATTGAAAGGCAAACTCCAGCACGGCATCAGGTAAATAACCACGCCCACCAGATTAATACCACCTGTAGGGGCAACCGCCCCCAGCGAAAGTAGGGCGACATTTTCTGGAATTTATCGGCATAAGCCATATACACATTGGCGGGAAACACGGCAAGCAGGAGTAAAATAATGCCCCAGGCTGCCCAGGGCCGCGTTTGTGGAAATAATAAACCCAACGCCAGCACTACCTCGGCTACGCCACTTAACGCTACCAACGCCTGATGGGCGGGTAGATAAGGCGGCACAATGGCCAGAAAAAACCGGGGTTTAATAAAGTGCATAATACCCGCATACAGGTATAAAGCGGCCATAAAGTATAAGCTAACTGTTTTCATCCGATCAGGTGGCCCACAAACTGAGCCGTATTGTCAAGTATTTGCCCTCCCCGCCGAAAGCCCAGTCCGCAGGCTTCTCCTGCATAAAAGACTCCCGCCTGGTAATACATACCGGCCTCGTTGCGGGCGAGGGTAGCCCGTGCCTGGTAAATTTTAGCCCACTCGTCATAGTCACCGGCCACTTCGGTTTCTACCTGCCCGGTGGCATCAAGTAGTCTGATATTGGCCCCTTCACGCCCAAACAGGACTTTCTCGACGCAAGGCTGCCCCGCCAGCGGCTGAGCGGACGTTTCCAGCAGCAATGCGTGATTGGGGTAAAGCTCCCAGAGGATTTTTAGAATGGCTTTCGACTGGAAGATCAGCGTATAAGCCGGGTTTAGCACTACTACTTGCTGGTTGCGCACTGCTTCGGTTAGAATAGCGGCTAATTCGGGTTCTTCAATGGCAATGTATTCCCAGGGAATGAGCTTGAACCAGTAACTAAACGACTCATACTGTCCATCCTCAATCCGCTGCCGGAAAATACCCTCTACGTCCGAGAATTCAACCTCATCAACATAAGCGTAGGCAATCCGAAACCCAGCCTCGCGGGCCGCTTCGCCTAGCAGGGCTACATTCGCATCGTCTTCGGGGGCATCGCGCATGGCCGAAAGCAGCAGACTAGGGTCACGGTCGGGGTCTTGCTCCCGCAGGTAGCGAAACTGGCTGGTCAATGTCTCGAATAGGGTGTTGAATTGCTGGGTCTCATCGAGGCCATTAGCGTTTAGCTGCGCCCACTGCACCACCGCCGTTTCGGGCAGGCAGGTAGCTGTATCGGCATTGTACTCCAGCAGTTTAATCGGCAACCCGTCGATTCCCCCCGCCAGGTCAAACCGGCCATAGAGGTGAATCTGGTCATCGTCCCACGAGAATTTAATCAGGTCGATCAGGTTGGCCGGAATACCCAGTTCGGCAAAGCGGTTGTGGTCGATAACGTGCTGCCCGGCGGCTACCAGCATCTCGAACAGGTCATCGGCTGCCTGAGCAAAGGCGTTGGCTTCGGCTTCGGTAATGACCAGCAGTTCGTTCGTCAGGTAGGGGCCGGTATCGGTGCCGAGCATCCAGTCCCAGCCTAGATGCCGGAGTTGCTGATCGGGGGTATGGGGGAAGGGTTTGAGTTGAGGCACAATTATTGGTCTATTAACAGGCTTATCCCTTCTTGAGCAAAGTAAGTAGGCATATTAAACCGAATGCCATTGAATTATTCAATGGCATTGTTCCAGTCGATTACTAACCAGTCTTTCTGTTATCAATTTCTACGTCGATTTCGATATTGACTAAAGGGGGCATTTTAAAATAATGGGCATCAAACAGCGATACCTGACTGTGGTCATAAATCATCAAATCGCCTTGGCCATCAAGGGTTTCTTTGAGCAAGTGGATCGGAGTCCGGTTGGGGTGCCTTTTACGCTTCACAAGGATTGTTTCCATAACATCCGGGCTTTTGAACAAATATAAGACTAATCGCCAAAGAGTGCAAACAGACGTGTTTACCAGGGTAGAACCATAAAATCATCCGTTTCTGATTCAATCGGTGCAGTGATAGCTGATCCTGTAAAGGTCTCTACCACCCGGCCCGAAAATCAAATAGCAATCATATTACTATATAGAATTAGTATATTTTTCGAGAAAAACGTGACTTTATTTGGGAGCTGTGTTTATATAGTTACATTTGTTTGCCACCTGAACTTACTCCCTTAGTCAATGAGACCCTATACGGTTACCACACCATTAGTTGTTCGCTCCGCTGTTTGCCCTCCCTATCTTCTTGGCTGGCTAGGTGTCCTACTGTTTTTGAGCTGGCAAGTCCCGGCACTGGCTCAAACCAGTAAACACCGCGATTCGCTGCTGTGCGCTACGCCCGATCTTACCGCCCCCCAACGGCAGGCTCTCGAAAAGGAGCTGATGATTGCATTTCGCAGGAAACTGGCATCGGGTCAGGCGTTTACGGGCATCACCTACGTGCCGATTCGCCCGCATATTTTCCGGCAGAGCAACGGCAAAGGCAGCTTCGACCTGATGCGACTGAACAATGTAATGGCCCTGACCAACAGCTATTATCTGCAAAACGGCCTGGGGATTCAGTTTTACTTTGCGGGCAGCACCCCCGATTACATCGACAACGACGCACTCTACCAGAGTTTTGAACCCTTCAATGAAACGCCCATCGAGGGGCGCGATGCAACCCGTGCGCTGAATATGTATTTTGTGAATGCCTTTTCAGGTAATGGGTTGGGTGGCTATGCCCACTTTCCCGAAGATGCCATCAGCAGCACCCGCACCTTTATTCTGTCGGCTTACTACGAAACCGATAAGGACTTAGGTAACCGGCTTATTCCGCATGAATTGGGACATACCTTCAACCTGTACCACACCTTTGAAGGCAGCACAAGCAGCACTCCCGAACTGGTAACACGGAGCGCGGGAGCCAACTGTACCACAACAGGTGATCTGGTCTGCGATACGCCCGCTGATCCGTATTATCGGTCAGGAGTCAATCTGAGATATGATGCGAACGGCTGCCCGGCGTATGACCCCAATAGCACGGCCCGCGATGCCAATGGCGAAGCATTCTCGCCTTCCATGACCAACATCATGTCGTACTATTTTCCCTGTACCCATGATTTTACCCCCGGTCAGTACGACCGAATGCAAGCCGGGCTGGCCCTGCGGCAGACCCACACGACTTATTCACTCGATTACGCGCCCACCGCCGTGGCCGCACCGACGAACGTCGTGGCCCTGGTGGGGGCATCGAAAAATGTGGTTATCACCTGGCAGGACAATGCCGCCAACGAGATGGGCTACTTTATCGAGCGGGCTACCTCGTCTGACGGCCCATTTGTGCCCATTGGCGGGGTAGCCCCCAACAGTACGCGCTTTGTCGATACAAAAGCAGCCGTGTTAACCACCTACTACTACCGAATCCGCCCCTCGAATACCACCACCGGCTCATTGAGTAGTGCCGTTATGGTAACCACTACCACCACGCCGGTTTGCATACCGAATACGTATTATGGATGCACCTATGGCGACGGCCTGAACACACTGATGGTCAACGGCGAAACCCTGAGTCAGCAGTCGGGTTGTTCGGCAAACAACTACACCGATTCGCCACCCCAACCGTGACCGTAGCACCGGGGCAACGCTGTTATGTGGCCGGGCATCTGCTGAACAAACTCTATAAATCGGGGTCAGCATCTGGCTGGATCTGAACCGAAACGGGAGTTACGAATACAGCGAACGGCTTTATGCTGCCCTTACCGCCGGGACTTTTTCGACCAGCCTGACCATTCCTTCGGGTACAACAGCGGGGGCGATGCTGATGCGGGTCGTTGTCAGCCGGGACTACTACCTGTATAGTTCCTGTGATAACTTCAGTTACGGGGAAACGGAAGACTACACGCTCAATGTGCAGACAGTCACCTGCCAGCCACCGACAAACCTGAGTGCGGATGCCATTACCAGCGGTTCTGCCAGGTTAACGTGGCAGAACGCGGGCGATGCGTTTTCGTATCGCCTGCGCTGGCGCGAACAGGGCAGTACCGCCTGGACGGTGGTGAACAGCCTGAACACGCTCTCCTACGCGCTGTCGGGGCTAACCACGGGCACGGGCTATCAATGGCAGGTGCAGAGTGTGTGTGCCGATGCTACATCGCCCTATACGGGGCAGAGTTTTGAAACGCTTTGTCCGGCTCCTTCCAGTCTGATGGCTGATGCGCTGACCGAAAATTCGGCCCGTTTAACCTGGACCAGTGCGGGCAGCGGGCGCACCTACGACCTCGCCTATAAACCGCAAAACACCTATAACTGGCTGACGACTGACGGGCTGACAAGCACGACCTACGCATTGGTGGGCCTGGTGGCGGGTACGGTCTATGACTGGACGGTACGCAGTGGCTGCACATCGGCGGGCAGCCAGGCCTATACAAACGCCGTCAGCTTTGTCACCGCAGGCCGGTGTCAGCCAGTCTATCTCAACTCCTGTGATTATGGCGGTGCCCTCGATGGATTTGTTTTCAACGACCTTCGACTCAGCAGCAACAGTGGCTGTTCAGTGGGCGGGTATAGGGCTTACTCACTGACCTCGGCTCCCGTTACCGCTGGCCGGTCTTACACGTTTACGGGTACATTTACGAACAGCACGTATTACGAAGGCGCTACAATTTGGGTTGACCTGAACCGAAATAATATTTTTGAGAGTAATGAGCTGTCCTTTCAAACGAACTCCTACGTCACCGCAACGCTGTCGGGTAGTTTAACCATTCCGCCCGGCACCGCTCCCGGCCCAATGGCCATGCGGGTAATGGTTGGGTATTATACAACTCCCTACGACCCCTGCGGAACCTACACGAACAGTGGGGAAACCGAAGACTATATCTTAACCGTTTTTGCCACCAATGTCGTACAGGTTACGCGCTCACCCCAACCGGCCTGCTCCACAACGCCCCTGCCCGTCTCCTTTGGGGTGACTATCCCCTTTGGCAGTGGCAACGTCTTCACGGCCCAACTCTCCGACAGCAATGGTAGTTTCGATAATACCCCTACCGTCGTTGGTTCCGTAACGCACAGTACATCGGGTTCGCTCACCGTAACCATCCCTACCTCGGTGCCTGTGGGCGATGCCTACCGGCTGCGAATTGTTTCGTCGGTACCCGTCACTACCGATAATCCCAGTGTTTCGATGCGGGTATTGGCAGTCTGCACCTGCCCGGTGGCGGTGTCGCTGACGGCTACGACGATAACGGGCAGCAAGGCAAAACTGGCCTGGGCATCGGAGGGCAATGCCGATGCCTACAGCGTACAATGGCGAATCGTCGGTACGACTTTGTGGACAACGGCGAGCGGGTTGAGCAGTGCCGGCTATCAACTGACCGGGCTGCGGGCCGATACCGACTACGAGTGGCAGGTGATTACCGTATGCTCGAACGGCCAAACCTCCAGTGCGTCGGCAACGGCCACATTCAGAACCCAGTTTTGCGGCACCGCCACGCTGGCCGGTACGCAGAGTATATCCATTGGGCAGGGAGCTTCGTTGACCGTAACGCTTACGGGCCAGAGTCCGTGGGCCATTGCTGTTGCCCAGAACGGCTATAACGCCCAGGCATACAGCGGTATCCTGACCTCACCATATACATTTGTGGTGTCACCGGCCATTAGCTCGACCTATACCCTGGCTACGGTCAGCAATGGGTGTGGCACTTTGCCCGGCAGCGGCAGTGCCGTGGTAACGGTGCCCTGCTCGCCCCCGACCAGCCTGACGGAAACCAACATGAACACGTCGGCTGTACAGGTGGAATGGGCGTACGTTTCGGGTAAAAACTACAACGTTCAGTGGAAAGAGAGTACGGCTACCACCTGGAGCGAATCGGGCACTTACTGCTGTTCGGCCTACTATATTCAAAACCTTCAATATGGCAAGGCTTATCAGTGGCGTATCAAATCCTTTTGCCCGGACGGGCAGTCCGACTGGACAACGCCCCGCTCCTTTACTATCGGTTGTGTAACGCCGACCTATCCTTCCGAAACCGTTTCGCCAACGGCTGCCCAGTTTTCGTGGAACTGGATGGGAAATAATGCTACGTACACGGTGCAGTGGAAATTTCAGGACAACACTACCTGGACGAGTGTGCCGGGGTTGACCAATACGAACTATACGGCCACAGACCTTACTACCGGAGCCTATTATGAATGGCGGGTTCGCACTGATTGCCCTGGCAACAGTTCTTCGGCCTTTACCACGTCCCGCCCGTTTATACCCACCTGCGGAATACCCATTACCCAGGGATGGAGCAGCCCTACTTCAACAAGTGTTCGGGTCTATTGGCGCGGGGCTGCTGGTGCCAGTTTTAGCCTGCGCTGGCGACCACAAAACACCGTCGCCTGGACCGAAAGTACCACTGCTATTACAAGCACGTACACAGATCTGACGGGGTTGACCAACAACACCTCCTATGAGTGGCAGGTAAAAGCGGTCTGTTCCAGTACCGAGAGTTCGATCTACTCGCCTTCGTCCTAGTTCTATACGTATTGCAATACCCCCAATTCACTCTATACGTCGTCCATTACGCCCACCTCAGCCCAATTGAACTGGTATAATTCGGGTAGCCCCGTTACGTCCGAACTCCGGTGGCGGGTGGTGGGGGCGGTAGCTTGGACTGCCGTATCATCCTTGACCACGACTACCTACAGCCTGACCGGGCTGACCACCGGCACCTCCTACGAGTGGCAGGTACAGACGATCTGCTCCGATGGGCAGGTATCAGGTTTTGCCGCACTACAGACCTTCATCCCCACCTGTTCAGCCCCCGATTATACGTATGAATCGAACCTGTCCGATAACCCCATCAGTCTATACTGGGGTGGTAGCAGCGGAGCCATTTATCTGGTTCAGTGGCGGGTGGTGGGTGCGGTATCCTGGATCAACAGCCCCGTGCTGACCACCACGAGTTACAGTTTGTCGGGGCTGGCAGGAAATACGCAGTATGAATGGCACGTACAAACCGTGTGTTCGTCAAGCCTGAGTTCAGAGTTCACCGCCACGCGCACTTTCAGCTTGCAATGCCCGGCGGTTCAGTACTTACAATCATCCGTTACTCCCACGACGGCCCGGCTCAACTGGTCGTCATATGGCATGGGTTATCGGTAT
>JBBQUC010000137.1:0-8698 GCA_038212815.1 Cytophagales bacterium | reverse complement strand
GCGGCTGGGGTAATCCACACCGATTTCGAGAAAGGGTTTATCCGCGCCGAAGTGATTAAACTACCCGACTATGTCCAGTATAAGAGCGAACCCGCCATTAAAGATGCGGGCAAGATGGGCGTAGAAGGGAAAGAATATGTAGTGCAGGATGGCGACATTATGCACTTCCGGTTTAACGTATAAGAACTAACAGGCTACACGTATGGCACGACCCAAAGCATTTGCCGAACCCGATGCCCTGCACGCGGCCATGGAGGTTTTCTGGCAGAAAGGCTATCACCATGCCTCCATGCAGGATTTGGTGGATGGCATGGGGATAAACCGGGCCAGCCTATACGATACCTTCGGCGATAAGCACGCGCTCTATCTGCGTACACTGGAATGTTACAGTGGCCTCAGCCACAACAGCCTCAACGAGGCTCTGCAATTGGGAAAAACAACCCGGCAGAAACTGGAACAGGTGTTTGCCCTAGTTATTACCGAGATCGTAAACGACCCTGATCAGAAAGGGTGCTTTATTACCAACGCCACCCTGGAAATGTTACCCAACGATGCCGCTGTGGGCGCATTGGTGACCCATTATTTCCAGCATATCGAGGCTATGTTCACCGAGGTGCTGGGTACAGGCAGGTCAGCGGGCGAACTCCGCGCTGACCTGCCCGTGCCGGCAATAGCCCGGTTTCTGCTGAGTCAGCTGAGTGGCCTGCGCGTACTGGGGAAAACACAGCCCAGCCGCGAGGTGTTGACCGAGGTAGTAGAGATAGCCATGAAGGTCATCAACGTAATCACAGGTCAGGCAATCTCAGACTAGTTGCAAATCATCAATAACCCGTTGCACTTTGGCTTTTAGCTGGGCGTAGGTGTCATCGAAGGCTGCGGGGCCGCTGAGGGGTTCATTTACGCTGACGTAGAACTTGATTTTGGGTTCGGTGCCGCTGGGCCGGGCCGAAACTTTGGTGTTGTCTTCGGTGAAAAATTGCAGTACGTTCGAGGTTTCAATCCCCATACGCCCCGCTTCAATCCCGCTTTTTTGCCCCGATGTCATGTCTGCCCGCTCCAACGACTGGTAATCGTCAATCCGAACCACCCTCGACCCGGCGATGGTTTGGGGCGGATTAGCGCGAAACTCGGCCATCATCTGCTGAATCTGCTCGGCCCCGTCTTTGCCCTTTTTGGTGAGCGATACTAAGGCTTCGTAATAGAACCCGTTCTCCTGATACATCTCCATCATTAGATCGAACAGGCTGCGGCCCTGGTCTTTGGCGTAAGCGGTCAGTTCGGCAATCATGGCGCAAGAGGCAATAGCATCTTTATCGCGCACAAAATCGCCGATGAGGTAGCCGTAGCTTTCTTCGCCCCCGCCAATAAACTGCTCTTTGCCTTCCAGTTCCCGAATCACCTCGGCAATGTATTTGAAGCCCGTCAGGGTATTGTAGCAGGTTACCCCGTACCGCTCGCACATCCGATCGATGAGGTCGGTGGTGACAATAGTCTTGGCAATGAACTCTTTACCGGTCAATTTGCCCGCATCGCGCCAGGCCCGAAGCAGGTAAAAAATAATCAGGCTGGCCATCTGGTTGCCGTTCAGCAATTCAAACTCACCCCGGTGGTTTTTAGCACCGGCTCCCACGCGGTCGGCATCGGGGTCGGTAGCCATCACCAGATCGGCGTTGATGGAGTTGGCCAAATCGAGGGCTAATTTCATGGCAGCCCGCTCTTCGGGGTTGGGCGACTGTACCGTTGGGAAGTTGCCATCGGGGGTGGCCTGCTCTTCTACAATATGCACGTTGGTAAACCCAAGGGCATCGAGCGCACGCGGTACCAGGGTAATGCCTGTGCCATGAATGGGCGTGTAAACAATGCTGAGGTCGTGCTGTCGGGCGATAACCGCCGGGTTCACCGCGTTGGACTTGATCCGGTCAATATACGGCGCGTCAATCTGCTCGTCGATGAGGTGAATCCGGTCGGCCACGCCCGTAAACTTAATATCGTCAACAGAGCTTATCCTGGCTACCTCGGCCACAATATTTTTGTCGTGGGGTGATACCACTTGCGAACCGTCGTTCCAATACACCTTGTAGCCATTGTATTCGGGGGGGTTGTGCGAAGCCGTAACCACCACGCCACCCTGGCAACCCAACTGCCGGATGGCAAAAGAGAGTTCGGGTGTGGGACGCAGGGCACTGAACAGATACACCGTGATGCCATTGGCCGAGAACACATCGGCAGCCAGCCGGGCAAATTCGGGACTCATCCGGCGGCTGTCGTGGGCAATAGCCACGCTGACCTTGCCACCGGGGAACGCCTGATTCAGGTAGTTGGCGTAACCCTGCGTAGCGGCTCCCACTGTATAGCGGTTCATGCGGTTAGAGCCAACGCCGATGATACCCCGCAACCCGCCCGTACCAAATTCAAGGTCGCGGTAAAAGGCATCGGTCAGGTCGGTGGTGGCACCGGCATCGATAAGTTGCTGGATAGCGGCTTTGGTATCGGCATCGTAGTTGCCGGCGAGCCATTGGTTCACGCGCTGTTGAGTGGCGGAGTCGAGGGCGGAGGTTGTCATACAGGAGATTGAGTTTGTTGTCGGAAGCAAAGCAATTTTAGAAAAAGAGTTGTGAAAAAGTGGTTAGTAGGGTTCAGCCTGGTTGATCAATTGTTTCCATTCTGTTTGGAGACCGAGCGCGTTTACCCACTGGTTGATATAGGTAGTGTCGAGTCGGTCAAACTGCATTTCAAAAACACGAACGGCATCAGTCAATTGTTTTTCACTGCCGCCTGCCAGGTTGGCCCAGCGTAATTTGCTGATAATAGTATCTTCTGGCGTAGTGACAAAGAGATTGTCAAGACCAAACACGGTAGCTTTTTTGCGACGCGCAAATCGGGTCTGGTCGAAGGTATCGTCTGTCAATAGCCAGAAATCTACTTTATTACCTGAACGACCATCAATCAAATTGAACATCGTTCGGTGTGTAATGGCTTCTTCCATTCCTGTTTCACTGCTGTAGAACTGCTCTTTAGTGAAAGCCTCGCGCAATGGATGAATAGCTCGTTTATCCAGTAGAACAACTACATCAATATCATGCGTGGCGCGGGGTTGCCCCTGTAAGCTTGACACCACCGACCCTGTGACCATGTACGGTATGCGTAGGTCGGTCATAAGCTGGACAAGATAAATCAGTAGTTCCGATTGTGACACTTCTCAAGTTGTTTCAAAAAAATAGTATGGAGTTCAGTTTCCGTTTTATCCGGGAATCGATCCCGCAACCCAGCTTTGAAAAGCTGGCGGCTAAATTCTGATAGTTCAAAGGCTTTCAGTAGCCGCTGCTCTTCAGTCATGCTCCGCAGGGTTTGCAGATACTGCCGGTGATTGGGTTGGGGTTTTGGATTCATACTGATTGAGTTACCGAAGCAATTGCCCGCCAAAATTACACTTCCCTGCGGGCTTGGCAAGTTAGTTTACGCAGTGGTTACCGAACGATTAGGTAATCACCACTATAGTTTCCACAAATAACAGTAATTAATTATTGATAATCAATAATTAATTACTGTTATTTGTGGAAACTAAACAAAGTTCAGCATGAAAACTTTGCCACCTTACCTGTGTCTGATTAAAGCATCGGCTACGGTGCTGTTCTGGTTCACCGTATTGATAGTAGGATTGACCGCACTTTTTGTGGCCAAAACGGCCAAATATGGAAGCTATAGCTTGTTTACCGGTAGTTTGCCCGTTCATGTCAATAACAGGCCGACTGAGGTAATTAAAGAATCTGGGCAAGACATCAGTGTGGCGAGTGTAGCCAAAACAACGCTTCATATTCACTATACTGACCGGGCTGCCTTTAAACGGGATTTGGCTCCCAATTTCCTGACATTTATTCTGCCGGGTCTTTTGCTATATGGGTTGATTCTGTTTGGCTTCTGGCAGCTAAAGCGCGTTTTCGACACCCTCGGCACACCCGACGTTTTCAGTAATGCCAACGTCCGGCGCATCAGAATTATAGCTGTTGTGCTGGTTGGTTATCAATTAGCTCCCGGCCTATGCTGGGTTTTTATTCAGTCTGATATACTGGCTCTGCTTGATAAACATCATCTGCCATACACTATCAATTATGAGTTAAATGTAGGTACTGCTTTTATAACTGGCATACTGATTCTCGGTTTGGCCGAAGTATTCCGCTCCGGTTTTCAACTACATCAAGAACAGGAACTTACCATCTGACACCGCCATGCCCATAATTGTAAACGTCGATGTGATGATGGCCCGGCGCAAGATGTCGCTGACTGAACTGGCCCAAAAGGTGGATTTGACCCTCGCTAACCTTTCTATCCTGAAAACAGGTAAGGCCAAAGCCGTCCGGTTCAGTACCCTCGAAGCCCTCTGTCGCGCCCTCGATTGCCAGCCCGGTGATCTGCTGGAATATGCCCCCGACGAAAAATAAATCTACTTCCTTATTTGGATAAATTATAAACAAGCCGCACTTTTGCACTGTTTAGAATTTATCCAAATAAGATTTTTATGAACTGCTTTTCCCAACTTCGCTTTATTGTTGCCACCATTCTGTTCACATTCAGCATTATACCAAATTTTTCATTTGCCGACGATGGGGATACGGCTCCAACTGGTTCGATACGGGGACAGGTTTATACCACTGATGGTAGGCCAGCCCCTTTTGTGAACATTACCCTAAAAGGCACTGGTAAGGGCACCCTAACTACTGACGAAGGGCTGTTTCTGCTGCGCCACCTACCCGTGGGCGACTATATACTGGTGGTCACGTTTGTGGGGTTACAAACTCAGGAACAATCCATAACCATTGTCGCCAGTAAAACCACCGACCTCCGGGTTACCCTGACCGAAACCGCCCGCCAGCTAAACGAAGTGCAGGTGCGAGCCTTTAAGAGCGATAACCAGAAACCCATTACGCTCGGCAAAGTAGCCATTCGGCCAATGGACCTTCCCCAAAGTGTAGCCGTTGTGGAGCGCGAGGTGCTGGAACGTCAGCAAACCCTGCGCCTGAGCGACGCGCTGATGAACATCAACGGCGTGTATATAATGAGTACTACGGGCGGCACGCAGGAAGAACTGGCGGGACGCGGATTTGCTTTCACCAATAGCAACACGTTTAAGAATGGTGCCCGGTTTAATAACAGTGTCATGCCCGAAATGAGCGCGTTAGAGCGGGTGGAGGTGCTGAAAGGCAGCGCGGCCATTCTGTTTGGCAACGTGGCCGCCGGGGGTATCATCAACCTGATCACCAAAAAACCGCAGTTTCAGGCGGGTGGTCAGGCATCGGTACGCGTGGGTAGTTTTGGCTTTGTAAAACCCTCAATTGATGTCTATGGGGGTATTGGCACGAGTCAGCGGGTGGCGTATCGGCTCAACGCCACCTACGAACAGGGCAACAGTTTTCGCGATCAGGTGAGTAGCAAACGGCTCTATGTAAACCCATCACTGCTGGTCAATCTCTCCGCAAAAACCACGTTACTGCTCGAAGGCGACTACCTCAACGACGACCGCACCGCCGATTTTGGCACTGGGGCCGTTAACTACGTTGTGGCCGATATTCCGCGCAGCCGGTTCTTGGGAGTATCCTGGGGGTACAACCGCATTAATCAATATAGCGGCACGGCCACCCTGACTCACGAGATTAATCAACGTTGGAAAATTCGGGCGATGGCCTCCACGCAGTATTTTGACAGCGATCTGTTCAGCAATCAACGGCCCAATGGCAACAGTCAGTTTATTCGGGCCGATGGCCGCTGGATTCGGGGGTTGCAGCGCACACAGGTGGCCGAGACCTACTTTGTTGGCCAGGTTGACCTGACGGGGCAGTTCAGCACGGGTGGCGTTAAACACACGCTGCTGTTTGGGGCCGATGCCGACCAATACCGCACCAACACCACGGCCTATAACCCATTAGCCGTTTACGACACCATCAATATTTACAACCTGAATCAGTATCGCCAACGCCGTATCGACGGACCGAGTGACAGGCCAACCCTGACCGCCCGTACCCGCACGCAGGCACCCATCGACCGGGCAGGTGTGTATGTGCAGGATTTAGTAGCGTTCTCCGAAAAAATCAAACTGCTGGCAGGGTTACGGTACAGTTACCAGCAAACGGGCAGCAATGTGCTGACCTATGCCGATAACAAAACTACATCGGTCACTACCTTCGCCGATGCTTTTACCCCCCGGCTGGGCTTAGTCTATCAACCCGTGCCTACTACCTCGCTGTTTGTGAGTTATGCCAATTCCTTCAATACTAACACGGGCGTGGACATTTCGGGGAATGCGCTGCCGCCCTCGTTTATCAACCAGTATGAAGCGGGCGTAAAGAATGATCTGTTCAATGGCTTAGTATCCGCCAATGTAACCGCCTACCAGATTAAAAACAGCAACCTCGCGCAAACCAGTTTACAGAACGGCAATACCAACAGCAACATTAAAGAACTGGCGGGCGAGGTAACGAGTCAGGGAGTGGAGGTGGACTTGAAAACCAAGTCGTTCCGGGGGCTATCATTCATGGGCGGCTATAGCTACAACCAGACCAAATACACGGCCAGCAACATCTATATTGTGGGCAGTCTGCTGCGGTATAACCCCAACCACACGGCCAATGCCAGCGTTTATTATACCGTTCAACGCGGTAATCTGTACTCATCCCGGTGGGCAAAGGGATTGAATTTGGGCCTGACTGCTTTTTACATGGGTGAGCGGGTAGCAGGTCGATCTACGCGTCTGACGGTTAATAACGATGCTTACCGTCTGATGCCTATACCAGCCTATACCCAACTCGACGCATCGGTGGGCTATTCGTTCTCCCGGCTCTCGGTGCGGGCCAAACTCTCGAACGTGTTGAATGTACTGAGCTATAATGTCCACGACGATAACAGCGTGAACCCCATTGCGCCGAGAATGGTGTCGGCAACGGTTTCGTATCGGTGGTAAGTGTTAAGAATTACGCAGAGATACACTACAGATATCGGTCAGTAATATGCTTTGCCTGCGCTTCGGTCTCGATTAAGAGTGGGTGGCGGGGATTAGTCAGGGCCGTGTCCAGATCGGCAATGGTGTCTTTAAAGAGCAGATTTACCGGAATGGCGACCGTCTCCGCATCGCTTTTCTGGTACTGCAACTGGGGGCGAACCGTGCCGGTAGCCGCTAGCCGGTTATACTCGGTTTTGGCAGCCAGCCAGGCTTCATCAGTAGGGCCAAACGAGACGACCTGCTCTGGAGCACGGTTGGCTTTGCGGTGGGCAAGTTGGATATCTAGCCCTGCCAGTCGCTGCCGGAGCCGGGCGGTATCTTTCCCCGTCCTGACCCGCTCGCGCAGGGACTGCCGAATCAGGTACGTGAGCGAGTCGGTCAGGTTCATGCCGATTTCGGCCATCTGCTTGAAAATAAGCGACGCAGGCGACATGCCCGGAATGGTGTTGGGGTCGTGCAGTAGCACCTCGCCCGCCGGGGTCAGAAACCCGTCGATGCGGGAATAGACGTTGATCCCGAGTTTGGTGAACACCTCTGCCACCGCCAGTTGAATTTTGCGATTGTTCTCCAGAGTGGTTCTAACTGGAATCGACTTTTTGGTGGTACTCGATTTGTACTTCGACTCAAAATCGAAGGCCTCGACATTGTATATTTCGGTGGGAGGGAGGGCTACGGCCCGGCCATCGTCGTCCTGGATAACCCCGCACGAGAACTCCTGTCCGCTGATAAACTCCTCGAAGAGCACTTCGTCTTCGGCGTTGAGGGAGGTCAGGGTAAACCGGGCCGAACCATCGCCTTCGGCCAGCCGGGCCGCTAAGGCTGCCGGGTGATGCAAGAGTTCGCCCGTCTCTTCAATAGCTACCGGAAACCCCAGCCCTGACTCCAGGTTGGTCAGTTTTTGCAGCAGGTCGTGTTGCTTATCGGCAGATAGGGTTTTCCAGTTGCTCCATTCCGACCAGCCATCGGGCTGCACCGTGAGGGTGAAAAAGCACTGCTCAACGGCCTGACAGAACTTGCCTAGGTCAGCCTCGCGGAGAATAGCCACGCCGATAGATGACCCCTGATGCGGGGCTTTCACCACAATGGGTAACCCTAAATGCCCCACCAGCGATTCAAAAAAACCGGCTTTATCGGCCCGGAGCCAGGCTTCGCGGCCTATAACGGCGGTTTTCTTTTGCTGCCCGTTGACCAGCGCGATCAGATCATTTTGCAGGATTTTGTTGATCCCCACCGCCGACCCCATCAAACCCGGCCCGGTATAGGGCATTTTATACCATTCGAGCAGTCCCTGAATGCTGCCATCTTCGCAGCCGGGACCGTGCATGGCCAAAAACGCAATATCGAAATGCTGGGCAAAGGTGTCGGTTTTGAGTTCGGTGAGGTCAGTGGCCCAGTTGACATCGGGCAGCGATTCATCATACACCGAAAATCCATCGCGGGGGGGCAGGGTAGCCCGGATAGACTCATGCTGTAGAAAGTCGGGGCCAACGAGCCAGAACCGGCTGCTGCCATCGACAAACACCAGCACCGGCTCGAACAGCGAACGGTCTAAAAAACTAGCCGCCGTGCGGCCACCCATAAACGATACCTCACGCTCCCGCGCCGGGCCACCGAAAAAAATGCCTACTCTCACGAACAATCAGGGTTTCTGTTACTGGGTGCAAAGATAAAACAAACAACGCCCACCGAAGCGGGCGTTGTCAGAAA
>JBBQUC010000136.1:0-8701 GCA_038212815.1 Cytophagales bacterium | reverse complement strand
AGGCGATGGCTAACTCTTCGTTCGTAAGCCAGTCAGCTTCGGCAACAGCGGGGGCAAAAAACGCATCGACCGGTCGCGTTTCCAACGGCACAGTGGCGGGTAACCGGAGCCACTGCCGAAGCCCATCTTCAGCACTAACCCCCACTGCTGCCGGGCCTATTTCTATAACGATCAGCGGGCTGTCGGTTTCACTGCTGAAAAGCAGACCCTCAGCAGCCTTGGTAAGAGTGTCGCGGAGCACAGCGGGCGGGGTATTGGGGTTGGTTGGAGGCATACGCAAAAAAATGCCGCACCACCCAGGGCGATGCGGCAACGAAACTACGCAACAGGTCGGTTTGTTTGGTGGGACCGTTACCGGCCCTGGCGCAGTTTGGCATCGTGACGCTGCCTTTTTTTGGCCCAAAACCGGTCACGTTGTTGAGGAGTCATGGCTTCGTACCTGGCTTGGGCTTTCTCGCGGTGGGCCTGCTTAAAGGCTTTCCGATCTTCGGGGGTCATGCTGGCCATTTTTTCGCGTCGTTGCTCTCTTATCTGCGCTACCTCTTCGGGCGAGCGTTGCATACGAAGGTCTTTATGTACGGGGGTAGGCGGAGTCGATTGGGTAGGTGCTGTTTGGGCAAAGGCACCCACCGACAGCAGGCAGGTTACCAGCGTGGCGGCAATGAAGGTACGTTTCATGGGTATATTCGGTTTATTCCGGTTTTGGCTATTGGATGGCGGACAGCGGCAAAGGTTTAAATTCCGTACCTTTACGGTCTGAAATATTGCCCCATTGCCGTGAATTATCAACAATATACCGGCCTCGACTACGCCCAACTGGCCGACGAGGTGTTACAACGCTGGAACGACACCCACGCTTTTGAACAGTCGATTGCCCTGCGCGAAGGGCAGCCAACGTTTACGTTTTATGAAGGGCCGCCCTCGGCCAATGGCATGCCCGGCATTCATCATGTGATGGCGCGGGCCATGAAAGATATTTTTTGCCGGTACAAAACCCTGCGGGGGTTTCAGGTGAAGCGCAAAGGCGGGTGGGATACCCACGGCCTGCCCATTGAGCTACAGGTCGAAAAAGAACTTGGCATTACCAAAGACGATATTGGTAAACCTGAATCGGAGGGGGGTATTAGCATTGAGGCATACAACCGCAAATGCCGCGAAACGGTGATGCGGTTTACCGATCAGTGGAACGACCTCACCCGTAAAATGGGCTATTGGGTCGATCTGGAGAATCCCTACGTTACGTACCAGAACGAGTATATCGAGTCGGTCTGGAACCTGCTGCGGCAACTGTACGACAAGGGGCTGCTGTACAAAGGCTATACTATTCAGCCCTTCTCGCCCAAAGCTGGTACGGGCCTTAGCTCGCACGAGCTAAATATGCCCGGCACCTACCGGGATGTGCGTGATACCACCATTGTGGCCATGTTTAAAGCAAAGGGCCGCGATGCCTATTTCCTTGCCTGGACCACTACTCCCTGGACGCTGCCTGCTAACTCGGCCCTGACGGTGGGGAAAAACATCCGGTATGTGCAGGTGCAGACATTTAACCCCTACACCTACGCGCCGGTGCAGGTGATTCTGGCGAAAGATTTGGTGGGCAAGTACTTTACCGAGAAAGGCGAGAACGGTGATTTTGACGGCTTTGCCACCTCCGACAGGAACGTGTTGCCCTGGCGCATAGTGCAGGAGTTTACCGGTGCCGACCTCGAAGGCATGGAATATGAGCAACTCATGCCGTATGTTATCCCCTCCCTCAGTGGGGAGGGCAGGGGTGGGGTACCCTTCCGGGTCATCCTCGGCGATTTTGTGACTACCGATGACGGGACGGGCATTGTGCATACGGCTCCCACCTTCGGGGCCGACGATTTCCGGGTGGCGCAAGCGGCTGGCATTCCACCCATTATGGTGAAAGATGAGAAGGCCGGGCCGACGTTCGGAAAGGACGTGCCGATTGTGGACAGGCAGGGCCGGTTTGTTGCCGAAATGGGTGAATTTGCGGGACGGTATGTAAAAGAAGAATACTACTCTGACGAAGAACGCGCTAACCCCAATTTCCGGCCTACCGACGTGTTGATTGCCATTAAACTGAAAGAAGAAGGCAAGGCCTTTCGGGTGGAGAAGTATGAACACCCCTACCCCCACTGCTGGCGCACCGACAAGCCCATTCTCTACTACCCTCTCGATAGCTGGTTTATCCGCACCACGGCGGTGAAAGATAAACTGGTGGCCCTGAACAAAACCATCAACTGGCAACCCGAAAGCACCGGCACGGGCCGTTTTGGCAACTGGCTCGAAAACCTCGTTGACTGGAATCTATCACGCAGCCGGTTCTGGGGAACTCCCTTGCCCATTTGGCGCACTGAAGACGGCAGCGAAGAAGTGTGCATCGGATCGGTGGCGGAGATGGTATCAATGGCCGAAAAGGCGAATGAGCGAATGAGTGCCGCAACAGAGGTTGAACAAGCTGGATACCAGAGTTATTTAGATAAGAACAAGGCTTTTTTAGCCGCTCACGCCAGTGATACGCACGATTTACACCGGCCTTATTCAGATGAAGTTTATTTCGTTTCTGAAAGTGGTAAACTCATGCAGCGCGAGCCAGACCTAATCGACGTGTGGTTCGATTCGGGGGCGATGCCGTATGCGCAATGGCATTATCCGTTCGAGAATAAAGACCAGTTTGAGCAGGCGTTTCCGGCTGACTTTATCTCCGAAGGCGTTGACCAGACGCGGGGGTGGTTCTTTACCCTTCACGCCATTGCGGGCATGCTCGGCAAGCTGGATGGCGTGACCGACGAGTCGGTAGCGTTTAAAAATGTGGTATCGACAGGCCTGGTGCTGGATAAAAACGGCAATAAAATGTCGAAACGGCTGGGCAATGCCGTTAATCCGTTCGATACCCTGGCAACCTACGGCCCCGATGCTACCCGCTGGTATATGATGACCAACGCCGAACCATGGGATAACCTCAAGTTTAACCTTGATGGGATTGCCGAGGTGCAACGGCGGTTCTTCGGTACGCTGTTCAACACCTACAATTTCTTCGCGCTCTACGCCAACCTCGACGGGTATGCAATCAACCAGTTTAACCGGATTCCGCGTGAGCAATTGCCCGAACTGGACCGCTGGATTCTGTCGAAGTTATATACACTGGTCAAGGAGGTAACGGAGCAGTTCGATGCCTACAACCCCACTAAAGCCGGGCGATTAATTCAGGACTTTGTGAGCGATCAGCTTTCCAACTGGTACGTCCGGCTGGCGCGTCGGCGGTTCTGGAATACAAACGCTACTGTTGACCATACGCAGGGTGAGTTACCTCTCGACAAGCGGGCAGCTTATGAAACATTACAGCATTGTCTGGCCGCTGTCGCGCAATTAATGTCGCCCATTGCGCCATTCTTCGCCGACTGGCTGTACCAGAATTTGACCGACCATGTTCGGGAGGAATCTATTGCCCGCAACACCCCATTCAGGCATAGTTCGGTACACCTCACTGACTGGCATCCGGTGGATGAAACCTGGATTGATGCTAACCTTGAACGCTCGATGGAACTGGCGCAGCAGGTATCCTCATTAGTTCACTCGCTGCGGAAAGGGCATAAAATCAAGGTGCGGCAACCGCTGAGCCGGATTCTGGTACCAGTGCTGAACCCCGTCACCCGTCGGCAGATCGAGCATGTGGCCCCGTTGATCGAGTCGGAGGTAAACGTGCGGGCCATCGAGTTTATCGACGATACGTCGGGGATTCTGAAAAAGCGTGTAAAGCCTAACTTCAAAGCCCTCGGCCCGCGTTTCGGCAAAGAGATGAAAGCAGTGGCGGCTCTCATCACGGCCATGACTGAACAGCAGTTGAAGGAACTGGAAACGGCAGGCAGCCTACAGCTAGACACCTACCTCCTTCAACTAACCGATGTCGAGGTGTTAACCGAAGACCTGCCGGGTTGGTTAGTGGCGAGTGAAAGCGGGCTGACCGTTGCGCTCGACGTGACCATCAGCCCCGAACTACGGCAGGAGGGCATTGCCCGCGATTTTGTGAACCGCATCCAGAACCTCCGTAAAGACCGGGATTTTGCTGTGACCGACAAGATTACTATCGATCTGGAGCGCAACAACGCCGAACTGGCCGAAGCCATCGAAGCTAACCGGGCGTATATTTGTCGGGAAGTACAGGCCCGCTCCCTTCACCTGGTTGATGGGCTGAATGGCGAAGCTGCCGAGATTGAGATGGACGAGTTTTTGCTACGGGTACGGGTTGGTGTCAGTAATGCATGACAAATTATGAAACAGCAAACCCGTTTGCCTAAATCCAGCGCACCGCCTGCTACTGTAGCCAAACCCACTCCCGTTAAAAAACTGGCGGATGTCTCTCTACCGGGCAATAGCCGGGCCAAGGTGGTGTTTATGCAATTCGTCTATCTGGGCATCAGTGGGCTTGCTCTGCTGATACTGACCCAACTACCCCAGAACAAAGCCTGGCTGAACGGCCCAATCCGCAAGTTTTACAGCCAAAAACATGATCTGAGCGCACAAACCGATGTCGAATTCCGCAAACAGGCGGGCTGGGGGTCAGCGTTTGCCTATACCAATTTTATCCGGCAGCAGTGCCGCCCTACCGACTACTTCCTGATTCCACCCCAACGGTATCTGATTCGAAATGCGTACTCGGCAGGTGCTATCGACGGCTACGCCTGGGTGTATCCGAGCCTGTTGTATTACCACCTGGGTGGGCAGGTTCACCTACTCGACATGACCGCTGCGGATTCGTTGTTGCGCCGGGCTACGCACACCTTTTGGGCGCAAAACGGGCAATTGACCTTTCTGCCGCTGAACAATCAGAATCGCCCGCAGGTGGTTACCGAATTCAGGAAGTACGATCCGCATTTTTTCGCTTATACGCCCCAACAGGCCCAGGCATACTATACCGCAACTCCACCTAACACCCCATGATACTGACCGTTACGTTTGTTATCCTGACGCAGTTCCTGCTTGGTTTTGGCGTGGCTACCCGCCTTCGGGCCGTTACCAATGGGTATAGTTTGCTAGGGATATCCATGCTTATTGGGCTGGGCCTGAGTTCGATACTACCCATTCTGCTTCAGTTGGTGCATCTGCCCCTTGCTCCTCAGCCCCTGTTTGCCGGGTTGGGTCTGCTGGCGGGGTTATCATTGCTGTTCCTGCGTGGCCAAAGCCGGTATCTGCGCGAAACGTTTTCGAGCAAACGGCTCTGGATTCGGCTATATGAACTGCCCTTCCTAGGCTTTTGGGGGTATCTGCTGGTGCTCAGTGCCTGGAAATGCGCCTGGTTTCCAAACATTCCATTCGATACCCTGGTTGGGCCAGACTTGGTAGCCACTTTCGCCGTAAAAGAGCATACGCTGGTGTCGTCGGTATTTACCCAGCATCTACCAGCGGCCTCTACGTTTAGCAATCAGCCCTTTTACGCACCCTTTACGGCCATGCAGCAAATTATTTACCTGCTGGCGGGCTTGCCGTTTGGTAAAATGTGGCTTACCATACTGGTAGTGTCTTTTGGGTTGTTCCTGTATGCCGATCTGCGCGAGCGGATTCATCCCATACTGGCGGGGTTGCTGATCACGCTCATTGCCTGCTCGCCAGAGCTGTTCTCTTACACATTTCTGGTGCAGACCGACTGGGCCAATGCTGCTTTTTTCGCGACCGGGGTACTGTTGCTGGAACGCTACCTGACCACCGGACAACGCGGCCAATTGGTGGGCAGCGCAGGGCTAATGGCCCTGGCCTGCTGGACCCGCACCGAAACGATTTTCTTTGTACCCCTTGGCGCATTGCTGGTATTCGTTCAGGGGTTCAGGCTGGATATGCCCAAAGCCTTTGGCAGGGCAATCCTGTATGTTGGGGCGGGTTTAGTGCCGGTACTGTTTTGGAATTATGGATTTCTGCGCGGGTATATGTCCCTACCCCCTACTGCTACTCTCGGCACGGTGCATGGCCTGACCAACGGGTACATGGGTAAGCTGCTGGCGGTGTTTGGCAGCATGAACGAGCAGGTAGTGTTAAAACAGGCGTACTGGAACTACGCGGTGCCATTTTTTCTGGCCCTGACCCTGCTTAACGTTGCGCTATTCCGCGACAAACGGGGCATAGCGGTACTAATCTGGATAATGGGCGTTTATCTGCTGTTTGGCTTTATTATTCAGCATGTGGATGGAGCCAATATTCCGTACACCTTCCGCCGTGGGTTTTTTAAACTACTGCTGCTGATTCCTATTTATTTAAGTTATAGTTCGCTGTGTAGCTGGTTATCTGACCGGCTTTATAGCTGGGAGGGCAGACCCCTTCCTGTTGCCTTTGTCAACCCTCAACCAACCTCATGAAACTGATCGGTTTAGTCGCCACACTTTTTCTATTCAGCAACGTTGCGGTGGGCCAGTCGCCCCGGCTCACGCGGGGGCCGTACCTGCAAAACCTGCTGCCAACGGGCATCACCATCCGGTGGCGCACCAATGTGGTTACCGACAGCCGTGTGCTGTTTGGCACGGGCGGGCAGCTAACCCGGCAGGTACTCGACACTGCCCCTACCACCGAACATAGTGTCTCGCTCACGGGTCTCACCCCGGCAACCACCCTGCAATACAGTGTAGGCAGTTCGGCGGGCGATTTATCGGGTGGGGCCGAGCAAGTGTTTACTACAGCTCCGGTTGCGGGTACAATAAAACCGGTTCGGGCGTGGGTGCTGGGCGACTTTGGGTTTCATAACTCGCCGAACGAGTTGGCCGTACGCGACCAGTTTATGACCGTGCATAAAACCCGTCCCGCCAATTTCTGGCTCTGGCTTGGCGATAATGCCTACGATCAGGGGTTCGACGATCAGTATCAGCAGTATGTGTTCGATACGTATTACCCAATCATGAAAAGCCTGCCATTCTGGCCAACTCCTGGCAACCACGAATACACCGACCCCACCAACGCAGACATTGCCTACTACAGCCTCATCACGGTACCCCAGCAAGGAGAAGCGGGTGGGGTGCCATCGGCGGCCAAAACCAACTACTCCTTCGATTATGCCAACGTCCATTTTGTTTCCCTCGATTCATACATCCTCGAAAATGGGGGGCGGCTGTCAGATACAACGGGGCGGCAGGCACAATGGCTCAAACGCGATCTGACTGCCAACCGCCAGCCCTGGACAGTGGTTTTTTTTCACCACCCCCCCCATACCAAAGGCTCGCACAACTCCGATACGGAAGATGAACTGGTGCAACTTCGGCAAAAGCTGAATCCCATTCTCGAACGCTTCAATGTTGATCTGGTACTTAGTGGCCATAGCCATGTTTATGAGCGCAGCTACCTGATGAAAGGGCATTACGGCCTGGCCAATACCTTCGATAAGGCCAAGCACGTGCTGACAACTACCACGGGTCGCTACGATGGCTCGGCCAACTCCTGCCCTATTATCAACAAAACTACCGGCACCATGTATATAGTGGCTGGCTCAGGTGGCGCGTTAGGCGGGCAGGCTGCTGATTTTCCGCATCCGGCAATGGTATATTCTAATACGAAAGTGGGTGGCTCGCTGCTACTGGATGTGCTGGACAATCGGCTGGATGCGCAGTGGCTGGATGCCACCGGAGTCGTACAGGATCAGTTTACTATACTGAAAACCGTGAATAAAACGCGGGCCATAACGGCAAACTACGGCGATACGCTCACCCTCACAGCATCATGGCCTGCCAGTGCCTACACCTGGACGGGTGGCCAAACGGCCCGCACGATCAAACTGGTAGCCACCACACCGGGCCAACAACGCTATACTGTGAAAGACGCGCAGGGTTGCCTCACTGACGTTTTTGACCTGACGTTTTTGCCACCTACCGGCACCGACCCCGGAAAATCGGGGGTATGCCAACTGTACCCGAACCCAACATCGGGCGTAGTTACCCTGGCCTTTACGCTGCCAAAGCCTGCCGATGTCGATCTCAGCATTATTGATGAGCGGGGGGCAGTTGTGCAGCAAAAACAGTGGAAAAACCTTAACACCAGCCAGCAGGAAGTTAGTTTGTCCACCCCTGGCGTGTATGTATTCAGAGTGCGCGTAGGGGAGCAGGTAATTAGCCAGAAAGTAATACGGCAGTGAAGCGTCCCTCAGGCTGTTTTCAGGTATTCGGTACGCAGACGGGCGCGGGCGCGTTTTAGCCGCATCTTAACGGCACCCAGGGTAGTACATTTGGTAATGGCCAGGTCTATCAGGCTTACCTCCTGCTCATACTTAGTCACTAACAAAAAACGCTCTTCATCGCTCAGGTTAGCCAGTGCCCGGGTAAGCCGCAGTGACTGTCCTTCTGTCGAATTAGATTCTTCCCACAGGGGTTGGTTAATCTGATGCTGAAAATAGTCGGAAGCCCGAACCTCCAGTCGGCGTTTCCGTCTGAAAATATCTACACAGTAATTCTGGGTCATGCTGTAGAGCCAGGTAGAGAACTGGGCAGTACCCTGAAATGAATCGATGCGATTTAGTAAGCGGATAAAGATATCATGTACGATATCTTCGGCTTCGGGATCATCTTTAAAATACTGACGGCATTGGGCATATAACCCTCGGTGATGACGCACGTAAAGCTGATTGAAGTACTGATTGTTACGGGTTTGAACGTACAACTGAACTAATTCTTCGTCGGTATATAAGTTGGTCATTGGGCAGCAATGATCAGGATGGGGTTAGCCA
>JBBQUC010000135.1:0-8727 GCA_038212815.1 Cytophagales bacterium | reverse complement strand
GGTTCGTTGGGGCGGGCGTTGCTCAAAAATTGCCCTGGAATAAAGATGTTCCAGAAAATCCGTTTGGCCTGCCAGGGCTTCACCCAACGCAGTTGCTCCGGAAATTTAGTAGGGTCAGCAGAAATTTTGAACGCTTCTTCGGCCAATAACCCCGACGCGCTATGGTGGCCGTGCCCAGCGCGATTGTCGGGCGGAAACCGGGTAATAATCACGTCGGGCTGGTGTTTACGAATGGCCCAGACCACATCAGCCAGCACCTGATCGTGACCCCACGTTCGTACGGCTTCGTCGGTCGATTTAGAAAAACCAAAATCATACGCCCGGCTGAAATACTGCTCGGCTCCGTCGATACGGCGGGCATTCATCAGTTCCTGCGTGCGGATTACCCCAATGTACTCGCCCTGTTCAGGGCCGATGAGGTTTTGTCCGCCATCGCCCCGCGTAAGAGACAGGTAGCCCGCCCGAAGGTGCCGCTCATTGGCCATGTAGGTGAGTAGCAGCGTATTCTCATCGTCAGGGTGGGCAGCTACATAGAGTACGGAACCTACGACGTTTAATTTTTTGAGGTTCTGGAGCAGCTCGCCGGTAGCAGTTTTGGGGGCTTGCTGCGCAAAGCCAACAAGGGCCAGCAGTGGGCCGAGGAGAAGCGCGAAGACAATAGGTTTCAGACGCACGAAGGGGTTTATTTAAGTCTATGAATTGGGAGGCAACGGGCACTAGTACGCGAAGATACCAGGGTACCTCCACTTACCTGGCGTATCGCTGCGGAATAACTCCTAAAGTACAAAGGAAAGCGAAACTGACAAACTCACCTTTAAAAAGTTTAACCAAATCTCATTTTGGTGTAATTCGCCCAAAACCAACTTTTAATTTCGGTTGCCAAAAGGCTATATTTGCGGGCAAAAAAAATTTTATATACGAACGCATGAACAATAGTCTTTACATCGTCCCGTTTCTGGGACTAGTAGGCCTGGCGGTAATGTTCGCCAAATTCGTTTGGGTGTCGCGGCAGGATGCCGGTGATGCCCGGATGCAGGAAATAGCGGGTTACATTGCCGACGGGGCCATTGCCTTCCTCAAAGCCGAATGGCGAGTCCTCATCATTTTCGGTCTTATTGTGGCCGCCATATTATCCTTCGCGGGGTCGCAGGTCGAAAACTCGCACTGGTTCATTGGCATTGCTTTTGCCTTCGGTGCCTTCACCTCGGCACTGGCAGGGTATATCGGCATGAAAATAGCCACCAAAGCCAACGTCCGCACTGCCCATGCCGCCCGCACCAGCCTCACACGGGCCTTAGATGTGTCCTTTACGGGCGGGTCTGTAATGGGTATCGGGGTAGCCGGTCTGGCCGTTTTGGGTCTGAGTACCTTGTTTATTTTTCTCTATAACTATTTCGTTGCCAACACGGGCGGTGCTTTTGGCGATGTGAACGGCCTGCCTATGGAACGCGCCCTCGAAGTGCTGGCGGGTTTCTCGCTCGGTGCCGAGTCTATTGCCCTCTTTGCCCGCGTGGCCGGGGGTATTTACACCAAAGCCGCCGACGTTGGGGCCGACCTGGTGGGTAAGGTAGAAGCCGGTATACCCGAAGATGACCCCCGCAACCCCGCAACCATTGCCGATAACGTAGGCGATAACGTGGGCGACGTGGCCGGTATGGGTGCCGACTTGTTTGGCTCCTACGTGGCCACTATTCTGGCCACGATGGTGCTGGGCCGCGAGATTCTGATTCCAGAAGGCAGCAACATGCTGGGCCACGCGCCCATTGTGCTGCCGGTATTGATTGCCGGTATGGGCCTGATTTTCTCGATCATGGCCTGCTATCTGGTGCGGGTAAAAGACGACAATGGCTCAGTGCAGGGCGCGTTGAACCTGGGCAACTGGGGGTCTATTGTCCTAACCGTTGTTGCCTCTTTCTTTCTGGTCAACGCCGTACTGCCTACCGGTACCATGTCGATCCGGGGTGTAGAGTTCACCCGCATGGATGTGTTCTACGCCATTCTGACGGGTTCGGTGGTAGGTGCCTTGATGTCCACCATCACCGAGTACTACACCGCAATGGGCCGTCGTCCGGTACTGTCCATTATCCGGCAGTCGGCAACGGGGGCGGCTACCAACATCATTGGTGGGTTGGCCGTCGGTATGGAATCGACCGTGCTGCCCATTCTGGTGCTGGCGGCTGGTATTTATACTTCCTATCACTTTGCTGGTCTGTATGGCGTGGCAATTTCGGCCGCTGGCATGATGGCCACTACGGCCATGCAATTGGCCATTGATGCCTTTGGCCCCATTGCCGACAATGCTGGTGGGATTGCCGAAATGAGTTACCTGCCCGAAGAAGTACGGGGTCGGACGGATATTCTGGATGCCGTGGGTAATACCACTGCCGCTACGGGTAAAGGGTTTGCCATTGCCTCAGCAGCTCTGACTGCCCTGGCTCTGTTTGCCGCCTTTGTGGGTATTTCGGGCATCTCGGCCATTGATATTTACAAAGCCGATGTGCTGTCAGGCCTGTTTGTCGGGGCCATGATTCCGTACATCTTCTCATCGCTGGCTATTGCCGCCGTGGGGCGAGCCGCCATGGCAATGGTGGAGGAAGTGCGTCGGCAGTTCCGGGAGATTCCGGGAATTATGGAAGGCACGGGCAAACCTGAATACGAAAAATGCGTGGCCATCTCCACGAAGGCTTCCATCCGCGAGATGGTGCTGCCGGGAGCCATTGCCCTGACGGTGCCGGTTATTGTGGGCTTCATTTTCGGCCCCGAAGTGCTGGGCGGTTTGCTGGCGGGGGTCACTGTATCGGGCGTATTGATGGGTATTTTCATGAACAACGCCGGGGGTGCCTGGGATAACGCCAAAAAGTCGTTCGAGAAAGGGGTGCTGATCAACGGGGAGATGTTCTACAAGAAATCGGAGCCGCACAAAGCCTCGGTAACGGGCGATACCGTGGGTGATCCGTTCAAAGATACCTCCGGCCCGTCGATGAACATCCTGATTAAACTGATGTCGATTGTGTCCCTGGTGATTGCGCCCTACATCGCTGTTAAGTCAACCTCAGCCAGCGAAGGCAACCGGCAGGGCATTACGGCGCAGGGTGGTATGGCTGGTGTTGACCTCGAAAAATCGACGGCGGCAGATGCGAATGGCACCGGCATGGTAACGGTGGAGAAGCGGGCTATTAAAATCAAAGACGACAAAACGGGCGTGATGCTCGATTTGCCCGACGTGGGTAAGGTGGAAGAGCAACTGCTGAGTTTCATCAACTCCGGCAAACCCGTTGACAAAACCACCTGGTTCGATTTCGACCGGCTGCTGTTCGATACGGGCAAAGCCACGCTGAAACCTGAGTCGCAGTTACAGTTGAAAAACATTGCCGAGATTCTGAAAGCCTACCCGGCAGTAAACGTGAAGTTAGGCGGCTACACCGATAACACGGGCGATGCCAACGCCAACCTGAAACTATCGGGTGAGCGGGCCAAATCGGTAGAAGCCGAACTGGTAAAACTCGGCATTGCCGACGACCGCCTGGAGTCGGAAGGCTACGGACAGGAACACCCCGTTGCGGCAAACGACACCGACGCAGGTCGCGCCCAAAACCGGCGGATTTCCATTCGGGTAACGAAGAAGTAGAGGGCATATTTCCATAAAAAGCCAGCCTTATAGTAAGGCTGGCTTTTTGCGTATGAGATAGACAGGAAGTATAAACCAGCTCAACTACACATAAATCTGCTATATATTATTGAAAGTCAATGATTTATGTTGCGCAAATAACGCCTTGCAAATATGCCGCAATACCCCCCGTTGATTGCCGTTTTCACCCCCTGTCGGAGTCGGTCAAAAGCCGTAATTTTAGTCTGTTAATCAACCAGACAATAGACAGCTATGACCCAAATCAATGCATATCTGCATTTCAATGGCAACTGCCGCGAAGCCATGATGTTCTACCAGACCTGCTTAGGCGGAGAACTTACCCTGATGCCCATTGGCGAGTCGGCCCTGGCCGATCAGATGCCCGGCCACCTGAGCCAACATATTCTGCACGCGGCCCTGAAGAGAGACGGGCTGGTGCTGCTGGCCTCCGACCTGGGGGTGAGCATGGGCGAAACCACTGCCATTGGCCACGCGGTGTCGTTGATGCTCGATTGTAGCAGTGAGGCCGAACTCACAACCCTGTTTGCCAAACTGTCGGCGGGCGGCAGGGTGTTGCACCCGCTCGAAAACACCTTTTGGGGAGCTACCTTCGGCGATCTTACTGACCCGTATGGGTTTCACTGGTATCTCAGTTTCGATCAGAACCAACCTGCCTAACCAACCTAATCCTCAATGACTAAACAAGCACAACCATGAAAAAGACAACCATTCTTTACTGGGTTTTTACGGGCCTCTTCGCCTTCTTTATGCTCGGCTCCGCCATCCCCGACATACTGGTTATGTCGCTGGCGGTAAAGGGGTTTGGTGAGCTTGGTATGCCCCCCTATCTGGTGCCGTTTCTGGGGTGGGCTAAGTTGCTGGGCGTGGTAGCCATACTGGTGCCGGGTTACCCCCGGATTAAAGAGTGGGCCTATGCGGGTCTGATGTACGATATTCTGGGGGCCATTTACGCGCTCATCTGCATCCATAAACCGCTCGACACCTGGTTACCTATGCTTATTATTCCGGCAGTAGGGGTAGGCTCATACGTGTATTACCACAACAAGCAGCGGGGTGTATCGGTCGGAAAGCGCGCTGACATGCAGGCTGTTGCCTAAAACCAACCTCGACTTACGGCCTGTTTATTCACTCTTACGCTGCCCCGAAAACCGAAACGTTTTGGGGACAGCGTTTTTTTATGGCGTTTTTTTGGTTGTTTTTTGCACAACCAATCCTGCACACACCTTGCTAACTGCCAACGCTCTTTCCAAAACCTTTCATACTGCGGCTGGCCCGCCAACGGTGGCCGTACGGCAGGTATCGCTTGCCCTGGAGCCGGGGCAGATTATGGGGCTGGTGGGGGCCAGCGGATCGGGGAAGAGTACGCTGCTGAACCTGCTGGCGGGTCTCGCCGATGCCGATACCGGGGCAGTATGGCTGGATGGTGAGCGGGTGCAGGGGCCATCAGAAGTCCTTGTGGCGGGGCATCCGCGCATCCGGCTGGTACATCAGGAGTATCAGTTGATGCCCAATATATCCGTCCGCGAGAACATTAGCTATGCCCTGCGGTTCTTCGACAAAACCTACCGCGATTTCCGGGTAGATCAGTTGCTGCGACTGAGCCGACTGATGCCCGTACAGTACCACACCCCCAAACAACTGTCGGGGGGAGAAAAACAGCGGGTGGCCATTGCGCGGGTGGTTGCCGAAAAACCCACCGATGGACGCACCACCGTACTATTACTAGATGAGCCGTTCAGCCACCTCGACCTGCCCAACCGCCTGATTGCGCAGCGCATGTTGCTCGATCTGGTTCACCATGACCGGGTAGCCTGCCTATTTGTCACCCACGATGCCACCGATGCCCTCGCCCTGGCCCACACCCTCGGCATTATGCAACAGGGCCGTCTAGTGCAGCTTGGTCCGCCCCAAACGGTTTATCAACAGCCGCTTACAGGCTATGTAGCCCAGCTAACCGGTCCAGCCAACCTGCTGCGGGCCAGCCACCTGCCGCTGCTGGGTCTCGCCACCACCCAGCCCGACCACGCCCGCTGCTGCCTGCGCCCCGAACACATTCGGCTGACCGATACGGGTATTGCTGCCACCGTGCGCACGGTATTTTTCAAAGGAAGTTTTAGCGAGGTGGAGGTTGCTGTTACGCCCCAGGTACGGGTACGCGTGTTGACTCACCGGCACGACCTACAGCCGGGGCAACCCATCCATATACAGGCCGATGAAGCCGCTTTGTGGTGGTTGAAAGCCTGAGCCAGCTAGTAGCAGTAGCCAGGATGATCACCCTTAAGCTAACTAAGCAGTTTTTCGGGTGTAGTTTTAGCCACCCCCTGCCGGGTATAGATATACTCGATTAGGTCAGCCACCAGGCCCGTCCAGCCAGTTTGATGGCTAGCCCCTAATCCGCTGCCATTATCTCCGTGAAAATACTCGTAAAACTGGTGCAGGTCGCGGAAATGGGGATCAGTCTGGAGTTTGTCGGAGGTTCCCAGGGCCGGAATCTGCCCCGTTTCGCCCCGGCGGAAGATGTTGATAAGTCGCTCAGCTACCAGCAGGGCCGCATCGCGGATGCTCATCACCTGCCCCGAATGGGTGGGGTATTCTACCTCATAATCGTCGCCATAATATTGGTAGAATTTCAGCAGCGAGTCGATGAGGAGAAAGTTTACCGGAAACCAGACCGGGCCGCGCCAGTTGGAGTTGCCCCCAAACACGCTGATCTCCGACTCGGCAGGCGAGTATTTTACCCGGAATACTTCGCCATTCAGGGCAAACTCATAAGGCTGGTTTTTGTGAAATTTAGAGAGGGCACGAATCCCAAAGTCCGACAGAAATTCAGCTTCGTCGAACATGCGTTTTAGCAGCATTTTCATCCGGTGGCCACGCAGCAGGCTCAACAGGTGAGTTTCGCCCTTACCCGGCTCATGCCAGCGCGACACCAGCGAAGCCAGGTCGGGGCGGTTTTGCAGCACCCATTCTACCCGCCGTTTAAAATCGGGCAGTTTCGAGAGCAGGGCTTCGTCCAGCACCTCCACGGCAAACAGCGGGATCAACCCCACCATCGACCGGATTTTCAGCAGCCGGGCGTTTTGGTCGGGGGTATGCAGCACATCATAATAAAACTGATCTTCTTCGTCCCACAGGCTGATATGCTGCTTCCCCAGATTGCTCATGGCCTTGGCAATGTGCAAAAAATGCTCAAAAAACTTGCTGGCCATGTCCTGATACACGGGCCGGGTCAGGGCTATTTCGCAAGCAATGCGCAGCATATTCAGGGTAAACATGGCCATCCAGCCCGTGCCATCGGCCTGCTCGATGCGCCCGCCCATGGGCAGTGGCTGGCTGCGGTCAAACACTCCAATGTTATCGAGACCCAGAAACCCTCCGCCAAAAATATTATTCCCCGCCACATCTTTGCGGTTCACCCACCACGTAAAGTTCAGCAGCAGTTTATGGAACACCCGCTCCAGAAAGCTCACATCGCCCACTCCGTTCTGCTCTTTGTCAATTTCATAGACTTTCCAGCACGCCCAGGCATGAACGGGTGGGTTCACGTCTGAGAAGTTCCACTCGTAGGCCGGAATTTGCCCGTTGGGGTGCATGTAGTATTCCCGCAGGATAACGGCCAACTGCCGCTTGGCAAAATTAGGGTCGAGCCGGGCAAGGGTGAGGGTATGGAAGGCTAAATCCCAGGCGGCAAACCAGGGATACTCCCACTTATCGGGCATGGAGAGAATATTGGCCGTGTACATGTGCCGCCAGGTTTCATTCCGGGCATATACCCGCCCCTGAAACGGCACGGGCATTTTAGGGTCGCCCGCCAGCCACTCGTTCACATTGTAATAATAGAACTGCTTGTTCCAGAGCATACCGGCATAGGCCTGCCGCTGAATGGTTTGTAGCTCCGGGTCAGTTACGTTGTGCTGCAAACCCGCATAAAATTCGTCGGCTTCGGTTAGGCGTTGCTGCCAGATGCTATCAAAATCATGGAAAGGCCGAACCAGGTGAGTATTGTCGCTGAACCGCAGCCGAATGCTCACGCTGCCCCCGGCGGGTACAGTTTTAGTGTACCGGGCGGCTGCTTTAGTGCCAATGTTGTTGGGGTTGACAAACGTTTTCTTCTCCGATGTGATGGCGTTATTGATGGCATCTTTCGGGTATGGAGTCACGTTGGGTCGCCCATAAAGCCGCTCGGTATTGGTTTCATTCTCGCAGAAAAGCAGTTCGCTTGCACCTTCGCAGTAGAGTTTGTATTTGCCCAGCAGTTTATGGTTTACCTCCACCTGCGTATTGGCAATGCCCGTCAGCATGGGCCGGGTGTTGTACTGCTCGTAGCCCCACCCCCAGGTATTCCGAAACCAGATGGTTGGCAGCAGGGTAAGCGGAGCCGCCACTGCCCCCCGGTTATGGGCCGTAACGGTTACCAGAATATCATTTTCGCCTGCTTTGGCGTACTCGACAAAAATATCGAAATACTCGTCGTTATCGAACAGTCCCGTGTCAATCAGTTCATACTCCGGCTCCTGCCGACTTCGGCGCAGGCTCTCGACCACGAGTTTGTTATACGGAAATTCCTGCTGCGGATACTTGTAAAGCATCTTCATGTAGGAGTGCGTCGGCGTACTGTCGAGGTAGTAATAGAGTTCCTTTACATCTTCGGCGTGGTTACCCTCCGGCCCCGACAGCCCAAAGAGCCGCTCTTTCAGGATACCATCGCGGTGGTTCCAGAACGAGAGGGCAAAGCAGATATGCCCTTTATTATCGGAGATGCCACCAATGCCTTCTTCGCCCCAGCGGTAGGCACGGGAGCGGGCCATGTCGTGGCTCACATAATTCCAGGCATCGCCGTAGGGACTGTAGTCTTCGCGCACGGTGCCCCAGGCACGTTCGGTCAGGTATGGCCCCCATTTTTTCCAACCTTTGTTATCGGGGCGGTCGTTGATGCGTCGTTTTTCGGCAGAATGTAGCATTGATGAATGGGCTATACCTGGTTGGCAACCGGATTCCTGTATTTTTGCGCTATAAAAGGGTCAAAGATACTGTCTACCGTCCTGTTTACCTGATATGGCCCAGAAAAAGCCGAAATA
>JBBQUC010000134.1:0-8787 GCA_038212815.1 Cytophagales bacterium | reverse complement strand
ATTGGGGAAACGTCCCTTCGTCCACTATTTCGCCCTGATGCAGCACATAGACATCATCGAAAAGCGGGAGCCGATGCAGCCGGTGCAATGACGACAGGAGAGCTTTGTCCTGAAACTGCGCCAGGAGATTCTGATAGATTGCAAGTTCCGTTTTAGGGTCAACGCTGCTGGTGGGTTCGTCCAGTAATACCAGGTCGGCCAGCCGCGCGGCCAGCACACCCCGGGCCAGGGCCAGCCGCTGTTTTTGCCCACCCGACAGGTTCACCCCTTTCTCCTGAATATGGGTATCCAGACCCTGCGGCAACTCCTGCAATACCTCCATAAACCGGGCTGTCTGGCAGGCTTCCAGCACTTCGGTTTCGGCGAAAGGCAAACCGAGGGTGATGTTATACCGAATGGTATTCTCAAAAATCTCCGGCTCCTGCGGAATGAGCGTCACCGCAGTGGATAGTGCCGATAGGCTCGCCATCGGCTGTTCATCTACCTGCACCTGCACGCCAGGTGCGGCCTCATATAACCCTCTCAGTAAAGCCAGCAGCGTACTTTTCCCACTGCCACTCTCGCCAATTACGGCAATACGCTGTCCACGCTTTACCCGAAAACTCAGGTTATGGAGGCCAACAGGGGGTTGCAGGCCGGAGCCGACGAAGGGGTGATGCGAAAAATTCAGTGCGTCGATGCTGATGGCCTGCCACTGGGCAGGCAGGGGTGTCGGCACATCGGGGCGGTGATGTTGGGTAAAGGCCAGACCAATGCTCCGGGCTGTTTGCACGTCGGTATTGAACTGCACAATTTGGGTGTACTGGTACGCTACATCGTGAAAAACACTCGTAAACTGATTGACATAGCCTAACAGGGTGACCAGCCCACCTACCAGAAACACTTGCCCCGGCAAATAATGCTGATAAACATAACCCGTGGCCAGCACCAGGTAGATCAGCCCCACCAGCATACTGGCTACAAACCATTTCCATTCATTGATGCGCACCTGCCGCATAAATGGCGGAAAAACTGCACCTATCTTACCCATCAGGCTCCCATGCATCCGCTCCTCCAGCCGGAGGGTAATCACGGTAATGATGTTGGAAAGACTGTCGAACAGCGTGGCCGATACGATATGCTCAGCCTCGTTGGTTTGGTCAAGAGCTTTGATAAAGGGCCGGTCGAAACGCAGAATCAGGGCCACGGTAACCGCCCCTAACAGCAGGCCTATGCAGCCAAAAAGGGGTGAGAAATACAGCATAGCGGCAAACGAGAGTACCAGTTTCGACAGCGTATGGAGGTACATAAATCCATCCTGAAAAAAGGTTTTCAGGGCATCGTAGGCTTTTCGAATGCGGTTGATGGTGGCCCCGCTATGGTGGTCTTTATGCCAGCTAATGGGCAATAGCAGAGTCTGTCTGAACAACTCGTCGAGGTAATTGCGGCTCAGGGTAAACGCCAGTTTACGTTCCATAACGCGGGCAGGGCCGTGAAACGCCCACTCGCCCAGTTCGAGCACCATGTAACCGCCCGCATACTGCCAAACCAGGTGCAGCAGGTCGGTTTGCTGGCGTTGCAACTGGCCTACAAACCAGCCAAAAAGCAACGGGTGCAGGGCAGACACCAGGTTGGCTCCCACAAAAAGCAAGTACACCAGCACATATCGGCGTTTCTCCTGCCGGGCATATTGCCAGGCTGTCCTGAGCAGCGCGATATAAGGACTGTTCATGGGTGGGTGTTGAGTATATGAGGGATGAATGTTCTTCATTCATCCCTCATAGTTCATAAACTGGGAATCACTACGGTAAAGGCGGCTCCCTGGGTGGGAGTGGCGCGAACGGCAATGGCACCGCCATGATTTTCAACTATCTTTTTGACAATGGCCAGCCCAATGCCAGTACCCGAATAATGCGAACGGCCATGCAACCGCTGGAATGCCTGAAAAATCCGCTGAGCATACCGTTCCTCAAAACCAATGCCCCGATCGGCTACACACAGCAGGGCATACCGCTGACGCGGAAGCAGGCTGTCGGCTCCCAGTACATTCGGCCCCAGATCGTCGGGGTGGCGCAGTTCACCTCCCAACACCGTGCGACCTGTTATGGTAACCTGGGGCGGCACACCCGGCTGCACAAACTTGAGCGCGTTAGCCAGCAGGTTGTGGATAAGTTGATGCAGTTGCACCGGATCGCCCAGTAGGGTTGGCAAGGGTCCGACGACAATCTGTGCCTTTCGCTCCTGCACCAGCAAATCAAAGTCGGTCAGTACGGCTTGGATTAGATGCCCGCCATCGACGGTTCGGAAATTCTGTCGGTGGGTGGCTAGCCGGGAGTAGGTAAGCAGGTCACGGATAAGGGCCGCCATCCGCTCCGAGGAGGATTGCATCCGGCGCACCAGGTCGGCACCATCGCCCAGCGCGGGGGCGTATTGATCGAGCAGCACCGAGCCAAACGACGAGATTTTGCGGAGCGGCTCCTGCAAATCGTGGCTGGCCACATAAGCAAACTGCTCCAGGTTAGCATTAGACCGCTGGAGTTCCAATACCAGCATTTCGCGTTGCTCCTGTGCCTGCTGGGCCTCGGTAATGTCCATCAGAGTGACCACAATCCCATCATCGCGCTTCACAATCGACATATCAAACCAGCCCGTCAGTCCATCGCCATCGTAATATTGCTCAAAGCGTTGCGGCTTGCCCGTATCCACCACCTGCGTCATGCGGTCGAACAAGGCCGTACCGATCAGCGAAGGGTAATGTGTTGAGAGCAGATCGCCAATACCAATTTCGGGCTGATGCCGCGCAATACGACTCTTGCGGTTGGCTTCGTTCTGGGCTACGTACCGAAAATCCATGATTTTACCGGCCTCGTTCCGCACGGCATCGAACGCACTAATGGCATTCTGTGAGCCATCAAGTACCGAACGCAGCAGTTGAGCCTGATGCCGGGCATGGGCTTCGGCTTCTTTCAGCGGAGTAATTTCCAGAAAGCTTAGGGCTAGTCCATCGCCCCGTTTCACCGCCGACATATCGAACCATCCACTTACCCCATCGCCCACATACTGCTGTTCAAAATGCTGCGATTCGCCCGATTCCACGACATCCCGGTAGTGCTCAAAAAGGCCGTTCCGGTAATAGTCGGGAAAGAGCTTCGCCATCAAATGACCCGTCAGTTCCGCCACGGTATGGCCCGTCAGGGTAGCCGCAGTCTGGTTACTGACCACAATTAAAAAGTCGTTCAGTTGCCCCTCTTCCCGCACGGCATCGAGCAGAAAAATTCCGCTGGGCGCACTGTCGAGTACCCCCTGTAGCGATTCAGCGGTGATTTGCAGTCGGGCGTGTGCTTCTTTAGCCTGGGTGATATCGAGGTAAGTCAGGATAATGCCGTCCCCTTCGCGCACTATCGACATGTCCAGCCAGCCCCGAAACCCGTCGGCATCATAATATTGCTCGAACCGCTGAGCCTCACCCGTTAGCAGGGCATGCCGATACCGATTGTATAACTCCGACGGGATCACCCCTGGAAAGAGGTGGGTAACCCGACGGCCCACCATCTGCGATGCTGTCATACCTTCCAGTTGTTCGGCGGCCCGGTTAACGGCGGTATAAATAAAATCTTCCAGATTACCCTCCTCATCGCGCAGGGCCATTAGCGAGGTGATGCACGCCATAGACCCATCGAGCAGATCGCCCACCTGCCGGGCCTGCCGCCGAACCTGCTGCTCGAGCTGTTTTACCGGCGAAATATCCGAAAACGTAATCACCAGTACCTCGTTCCGCTTCTCGAACGAGTAAGCCAGCCACCGGTCCGACGCCACATCGAACTGCTCGACGCGGGTGGAACGGCCTGTTCGGGCTACGTCGGCCAGCACGTCGAGTAGTTGCTGACGACTCTCGCCCGGAAGCAGCTTACGCAGGGTTTGGCCCAGGGTTGTCTCCCTCCGAAAACCCGTTATTTCTTCGGCCATCCGGTTGATGAGCAGCACCCGAAAGTCTGGCAATTGACCAGCTTTATCCGTAATAGCTTCTAAAACAGCAATCCCGTTCGACGACGCTTCAATAGCAGTCATGTACAAGGATAGCTTGTCGTGGGGAACGTCAGAGAGTGGAATGACAGTCATGATTTACGGTGGCCTCCCCAGGCCGAAGCCGAAGAAAGTTACTTAGTACTCTCAAAATAAGGGAAATTTACCCAATAGTCCTAGTATTTATTCATCTTTATTGATAACCCATTTTACTTGTTTGGGCACCTGGTAGTTGGCAGCCAGTTGCCAAAAACACCAGAATGCATCGTCTTTTTTTATCTTTACGGCTACTATGCGTAATCGGTTTGTCTCCTACCTCCGTCTAACCCCGATCCTGTTACTTCCTGTTTTCAGTTCGGCTCAACAACTTACCCCGCCATCGGCCTCCCTCGATGATACCCTGCACCTCAACGAGGTGGTGGTAACAGGCTATGCCACGAATCGCAAACTGCTCGAAACGGGGGCATCGGTGGGGCTGCTCACGCGCCGGGACTTAAACCAGCGATTCGGTACACCCACGCTCGTACCCGCTCTGAACACTCTGCCGGGGGTGCGGGCCGATGAACGGTCGCCAGGCAGTTACCGGCTGTCTATTCGGGGGAGCCTTATCCGGTCGCCGTTTGGGGTCAGAAACGTGAAAGTCTATTGGCACGAGCTGCCTCTGACCGATGCGGGGGGAAACACCGCCCTCAATGCCCTCGATGTGCGGGCCATTGGTCGGGTTGAGGTGATAAAAGGGCCATCGGGAAGTTTGTACGGGGCCGGCACAGGCGGCACTGTGCTGCTGAGTGGCCTGGCGGTGCCTGCGGGTAAAACGGCAGTAGAAGTGTCGGCACTGGTGGGGAGTTACGGACAGTTTGGCCACAACATCACCGCGCAGACGGGGAAAAACGGTACGGCCCTATCCCTGAGCTATGGCCACCTGCAAAGCGATGGCTACCGCGACCACAGTGCGCTGGTGCGCGATAACCTTAGCCTGGTTGGCTCGGTTCAGGTCAGCCCGGCTCGTACGCTATCGGTACTGGGGCTATACTCCGACCTGACCTACCAAACCCCCGGCGGGCTAACCGATGCGCAGTTCCGGGCCAATCCGCAGGCCTCGCGCCCGGCTACCAAAACCCTGCCGGGCAGTGCCGAGCAGGGAGCCGGGATTTATCAGAAACTGGGGTATCTGGGCATTGGGCAGGAATATCGCTGGAACGAAAGGGTTCAGAATACCACCGCCATCTATACCTCCACCACCGATTTTACCAATCCGTTCATTACCAACTACGAGAAACGCGCCGACCAGGGGCTGGGTATCCGCAGCCTGACGCGCTGGCAGGTTGGCCCGCCTACTCTGCCGCTGGTGCTGACGGCTGGGGGCGAGTTTGGCCAGAATTTCACCGTCGACCGCAATTTTGGCAACCGGAAAGGCCAGCCCGATACCCTCCAGTTCGACGATGAGTTGCGGGCGAGGCAGTCGGTGCTGTTTACCCAGCTAGAAGCTACCCTGCCGCTGGGTATCCTGGCTACGGCGGGGATTAGTCGCAATACGGTCAATTATGGGTTTAGGCGATTCTCGGCCCGGCCCAGTGTGCAGCAAGCACGCGAGTTTACTCCCGTGTGGCTGCCCCGGCTGTCGGTACTGAAAAAACTTGGTCAGGCTGTGTCGGTCTTTGCCAGCATTGGCACGGGGTATTCGGCCCCAACCACGCAGGAAGTTCGCCCCTCAGAGGCTACCTTTAACACTACCCTCAACCCAGAGCGAGGGCAGAATTTGGAGGTGGGCATTCGGGGGTCGGTCTGGCAACAACGGCTGCGGTTCGACCTGACCGTCTATCAGTTTCAGCTGAGCGAAACCATCGTCAGACGCTCCACGGCGGGCGGGGCCGAGTATTTTGTGAATGCAGGCCGCACCAACCAGAAAGGACTGGAGTTACAACTGAGTTATGATTTTATTAATCCCCAGGCACCCAGTTCTGGTTTCGCGCTGCTCCGCATCTGGAATAGCCTGACCCTGACGAATTACCGGTTCCAGGACTACCGGCAGGTGGCTCTTGACGCATCGGGCAACCGGGTAACGGGCGTGCCACCCACGACGGCCATTTTTGGCTTCGATGCTGAAACCCGCCGGGGCGTGTACGGGCACCTCACTTACCAGTTTATCGACCCCTTTCCGCTCAACGATGCCAACACTGCGGTTGCCGACCCCACCCGGTTGTTGCAGGCTACCCTGGGCCTCCGCAAACCCATTGGCCCGCATTGGCTCTTCAACGCCTACGTCAGTGGCGACAACCTGCTCGACCAGTCGTATAGCCTGGGGTATGACCTCAATGCCGTGGGCAACCGGTATTACAACGCTGCCCCCCGCCGAAATTTCACGGCCGGTCTGCGGATTGGTTTGCTATGGTAATGGGGTATAGTGCTTGAATTCTGTCATTTAAGAAGGTGGTCATTGGTAGTCATTGATGGCTGCGAAAATGACCACTTAATGACCAACAAATGACCACTTAATGACTACCAATGACCACTTATCTTCTATCAGCGGGGCCGGTTTTTCGTCAGGGTTTGCTGAAAGACCAGGGCTACTTCCGAACTGTCGGTGGTAGGGTAAACGAGTTTGAGGAAGGTAGCCTCGCGGGTTTTGGGGAGATAGACAAAGCCGCGCACTGATTCGCCGGGGGCAACATACCCGCGTTTCAGGGCCAGTTCGTGCCAGCGATAGGCTTCAAAATCGTACCGCTGCATCCGGTCGGCAAAGGTGCCGTGGTCAATTACACGTTTCATCTGCACCAGGTTAAAGGCCGCATTCAGGTTATTCTGAGTGTTTACATAGTGGTGGTAATCGCGGCTGTTCCGCGACGATGACGATGAGGCTGCCGCTACCGACCCCACAATAACGGCCGCCACCAGCACGGTATTGACAATCTTAGCCCGTTTGAGCCGGGCTTCTTCCTGCTTGCGTTTCACCACTACATGCTCGGCTTCGTAGCCCGGATCGGCAGCCTGCTTAAAGTGAATGGCCTGCTGGCTGGCTTTATACAGCAATGGCTGATGGGTATTAGTCAACGGATACACCCGAAAGTTGGCAGGGTCAACATCCAGTGCGTGAGTAGTGTTGTTTTTCACCTCTACATCCAGGGCAATGTACTCCATGTCTTCGCGCTCATACGAGGCCACTACCGTCACATCGTCGGCAGCGGCTTTAGTCACCGCCCGGCCATCGAGTTGGGCTACCTCGCCCGAAACCGGATGTAGCTGGTAATACTGCATAGGGGCGCAGCCGGTCAGAAACAGGCTGGTAACAGTGGCTAGTAGGGCAATACGGGAGGCAGTAAAGAGCAACATAGCGTTTTGGGACATTGAACCACCAAAATAAGCGCAATTTTAGCTTCATTATATCCCACCCGTGCTAGTTTAGCAAGATTTAAGCCTTTTTTAACCCGCAGGCGTAGCTGGTTAAGCTTACGCAACGGCCAGTTGGAAGAAAAAGGCAACACCGGGTTGTATGCCTTCCTGTAGGCCAATCTGCCCGCCCATCGACTGGATGAACTCTTTGGAGATAGCCAGCCCCAGGCCGGTGCCGCCAAGTTGCCCATTGATGCCGGGTGCCCTGAAATAGCGGTCAAACACTCGGTCGCGGTGTTCGGGGCGCAGGCCCGGCCCATAATCGCGTACGGTAAAGGTGATCTGCTCGCCCACCTGCCGGGCCGTAATGTCGATGGGTGCCTGGTCGGGGCTGTGCCGGATGGCATTGGATAAGAAGTTCATCAGTACCCACGATGCCTTGTCGGGGTCGGCTTTCACGGCGGGCAGTACGGCCGGTATAGTCAGCACAAACCGGATTTCTTTCTGCTCAGCCTGCGTGCGTAAGGCATTGGTGGCTACCTGCACCAGTTCGGTGGGGTTTACCGCCTGAATCTGCAACTGAATCTGCCCCGACTCGACCTGGGCCATATTCATCAATTCGCCCGTCAGGCGCAGCAGCCGGTCGGCATTTTCGCTAACGTGCGTTACCATCTCCTGCTGCTCCGGGTTGAGCGTTCCCAGCCGCTTGTCCAGCAGGAGTTTCAGGCTCATTTTAATAGCCGAGATGGGTGTTTTCAACTCGTGCGATACGGTGGCGATGAAATTAGTTTTGGCCAGATCAAGCTCTTTGTAGGAGGTGATATTTTCCAGCACAATCACATAGCCTGCTCCTTTTGCCTGTTCTTCGCCGGTGCGGGTCACATCAACACGATGAATGCGCTTGTTAAAATAACTCTCCCGGCCATTGTCGTATATTTTCAGCAAACTACCTGCCCCCGTTGGCGGAGAGACATCGGGCATCAGTTCCTGAATAAGCGTTCGCAGCAGGTCATTGGAGGCTGCCACATCGGGGGCATACCGGCCCGTGATACTGTCTTCATTCACGCCCAGCAACCTGCAGGCTACCGGGTTGGCAAACAGAATGTTTCGATTTTCGTCCAAGCCGATAATCCCCTCGTTCATAATCTGGATAAGGGTGTCAATACGCCGTTTTTCAAAGAGTACTTTTGCCAGACTGGAGTGTTCATACTCGTCTAATTTCTGCGCCATGCGGTTGAATGACCGGGCCAGTTCGCCAAACTCGTCGCTGGATTTAAAGTGCAGCCGCTCTTCAAAATTACGGCTGGCCACCTGCCGGATACCCCGCGTCAGTTCACGCAGGGGGCTGGCTATGTAGCCGGGGAAGTTGATGATGAACGAAAACACAATCAGAAAGCACAGTGTACCTACTGCCGCCAGCCACAGCAGCGCGTCTTTGGCGGTTTGTTTAGCCAC
>JBBQUC010000133.1:0-8847 GCA_038212815.1 Cytophagales bacterium | reverse complement strand
TTCTCATTTTGAAACAAGAACCCCTGTAACCACTAAACGAATCGTCTGTGACCTGATCTCCGGCGCGAATGCTCGAGGAATAGCGTTGAGCGTTGTTAAAGCTGATTAATAGCAACGAAACCTCTCCTACTTAAAATCAGTCAATTTAACGTCAATAAGTAGTATTTGTGAACACATCTACAGACTGTGAATAAGGAGGTTAGCTTTATTTTGAACACGTATAGCAATGTGTTCGCCAAATTTAAATGTTAAATCCACTCCAGCACCTTCACCGTCCGCTCGGTTTCTACCTCGCCGGTGTGTTTGGTTTCTTTGGGTTCAAACAGCAGGGTCCAGACTTCCTCGCCGTTGGTGTGGGGGCAATGCTCTACGCCCTTCGGTACCACCAGCATCTCGCCGGGGTTGAGCGTAACGGTGCGGTCGCGGAAATCTATGTACAGTGTGCCTTTTATAATCATGAACAATTCGTCCTCGTGTTCATGACTGTGCCAGACAAACTCACCCGTTAGGCGGGCCGCTTTAACGTACTGTCCGTTTAGTTCGGCCAGAATTTTGGGAGTCCAGAACTGGGCGATCTGACCAAATTTTTCGGCGATGTTGATAGCGTTAGGGGTCATTCGTGTATCCGTTGGCTAATTGACATTGGCAAGCTACAAAATAACGGTCGTAACTTCCGGTTTTCACCCCTGTCTGCCATGAAACCTGCCCTTTTCGCCCTACTCCTTCTCCTGGCCCAAACCCTACTGATCGCCCAAACCCCCGCCGATACGCTGCAGTACACTGTGCTGATCAACGGGCAAAAAGCCGGAAACGCCTGGCTGCTGCATCAGGGCAATGGCGTTACCGGGTTTATGACTTATAACGACAGGGGGCGCGGGCCGTCGCTCACCACCCACTATACTGTAAACGACCAGCAGATTCCCATTGCGCTCGATGTTGTCGGGAATGACTATTTCAAGAATACCGTGCATGAAACCTTCCAACTGAACGACGGCATGGCGCGCTGGGAAAACACCGACGAGAAAAAGGAAATGGCCGTGACTGGCCCAGCGGTGTTTCTGAGTAATGCCAGCGGCATGGATGCTATGCTGACGCAGGCGCTGTTAGCCGCGCCCAATCATACCCTCAACCTGCTGCCGGTTGGTCAGGCTACCATGACGCAGGTCTTGACCCATACGCTCAAAAACGGCCAAATCGCCACGCTATGGGCCATTCGGGGGCTGGGCTTCACCCCCAATCTGAACTGGCTCGACGCGACTGGAAACCCGGTTGGGTTGGTGAGCGAATGGCAAACCACCATCCGGGCGGGATTAGAAGCCGACATACCTGATCTGCTGCGGCTACAAAAAGCCGAAGACGGCAAATTTTATCGGCGGATTGCCAAAACCCTCACCGAGCCAGTACCACAGGGATTGGCCGTTAGAAACGTAGCCCTGTTCGATGCCGAGCGGGCGCGGGTGCTGCCGAGGCAAACGGTACTGGTAAAAAATGGCCGGATAACGCAGGTAGGGCCAGGCACTACGGTAAAAGTGCCAGCGGGCTACCGGGTCATTGAGGGTGCGGGCAAAACCCTGCTACCCGGGCTGTGGGACATGCACGCCCACTTTACCGACCCGATGGAAGGTATCGTCAACATTGCCCTTGGCGTTACCGAAATCCGGGATATGGGCAATACCGAATCGCTGATTACCCTCCGCAACCAGATTGACAGTATGCAGTTGATTGGCCCCCGGGTGGCGGTGATGAGTGGGTTTATCGACGGGAAAGGCCCATTCAGCGGCCCCATTGGTAAAGCCATCACTACCGCCGATGAAGGCATACAGGCTGTACGCACTTACAAAGCCCATGGCTACCCACTCATTAAACTCTACAGTTCCATAAAACCCGAATGGGTAGCTCCTATTGCCGCCGAAGCCCACCAGCTCGGCATGCGTGTGGCCGGGCATATTCCCTCGTATATGACCGCCGAACAGGCCATTGCCGCTGGCTATGACGAGATTACACACATCAACATGGTCATGCTGAATTTCTTAGGCGATAGCTTAGATACCCGCTCGATGGGCCGGTTCACCAAAGTGGCGCAACGAGCCGCCGGGCTGGATTTGAGCGGCCCCGCCTTTGCCCGGTTTGTGCAGGTGATGCAGCAGAAGCACATTGCCTTCGACCCAACGGTTAGCGTTTTCGAGGGCATGTTCACCGCCGAAGCGGGGCAGTACGATCCAGCCTTTGCCCCCATAGCCAACCGGCTGCCTGCCACCGTGCAGCGGAGCCTATATGGGCGCGGCCTGCCCGTACCGATGGGCATGGCGGCAACGTATAAAAAATCATTCGCTACCATGCTCGATGCCGTAAAACGGCTACACGATGCGGGGGTACTTATGGTGGCCGGTACCGACGGGTTTCCGGGCTACACCCTCCACCGCGAACTGGAGCTATACGTGAAAGCGGGCATTCCGGCGGCTCAGGCACTGCAAATGGCCACCTACAACCCCGCTAAACTCAGTGGCCTGCTTGCCGAGCTCGGTACCCTTACCCCCGGCAAACGGGCCGACTTTATTCTGGTAGCGGGCAACCCAACGCAGCAGATCAGCGACATCAGAAAGGTAGTGTTAACCGTGAAAGACGGCCATGTCTATGAAGCCAAAAAGCTCCTGAACGCACTTTCAGTGAAGCATTTTTCGGAGTAACAAACAAGTACATAAAGCGTTAAAAAATACTTCAGGTCTACTTCCCGATGACTGCCTACATCCTTATTCTTCTGACATGGCTCTTCTTTGGGGCTGTTCATAGCCTCACCGCTGGCAATGGGTTTAACAACGGGTCATAGGTCATTATGCCAGGCTGACCCGCTACTACCGGCGGCAGGTGCCCATGCTCATTCCTGACTGGGCCACCCACTTCCGCCGGTTTAGAGCCTAGCACCGCCTTTCTGCTGGCCGGGTACTGCTCTTTTAGTTCAGTTACCGTTCCCTAACCAAATCCCCCTTTCTGTTACCGTTTAATTGTTTTTCGTATCAAGAGACGGATATACGCCTTATCTTGATGCGTTCATTGACTGACAAATAAGCGAAACCAGCGTATATTTGATTAGTTTTAGTAGCCTCAGTGCGCAATACACTGTTGGCGATCAACTTTTTACAGCCTTAGTTGACTTCATGTACGTACTTTACTTCATCTGCCTAGTCATACTGGGCTATCTGACGTTTTCAGTTGTTTATCTGGCCGTGTTTGCCCTTGCCGGCAAACTGGGGAAGGCCGATGATTCGCTCGATCCTGTTCTGCCCCCCTCGCTCCGAAAAATTGGGGTACTTATTCCGGCTTATAAAGAAGATGCTGTCATCGTCAGTTCGGTGCGCGCGAACCTAAAACAGCAGTACCCGGCCTCGCGCTTCGACCTCATTGTCATTGCCGATTCGCTACAGCCCCACACCCTGGCACGGTTGGCCGAATTGCCTATCCGGGTTATCGAGGTGTCGTTCCCCATCTCCACGGTGGCCAACGCCATCCGGGCAGCCCTCGCCCACCTGCCCGATACTCAATACGACCTGCTGGTGGTGGCCGATGCCGACAACCTGCTGGCACCGGATTTTTTGAGCCGGGTCAACCTGGCTTTCGAGCAGGGGTGGCGGGCCGTGCAGGGGCATCGGATAGCCAAAAACACCAATACCCCCGTGGCCGTGCTGGATGCCATCAGCGAAGAAATCAACAACCACCTGTTTCGCAAAGGCAGCCGCGCATTGGGCCTGTCGGCCTCCATCATCGGGTCTGGCATGGGTATTGAGACCGGGCTGATGAAAACCGCGCTGGCCGACCTTCGCACCCTGGGCGGCTACGACAAGGAACTGGAGATGAACCTCGTTTTGCAGGGCCATACCATTGGGTATCTGGAGCAGGCACTGGTTTATGACGAGAAAGTAGCGCAGCGGGCCGTATTCCAGAATCAGCGCACCCGCTGGATTGCTGCCCAATGGCAGTTTGCGGTGGCCTATTTTGGCCGGGGCCTCACCGAGTTACGGCATGGCAGACTCGATGGCGCGTTTATGCTCATCAAAGCCCTGGTGCTGCCCAGAGTATTGCTGCTAGGGGTACTTACACTGGCTGCCAGCCTGGGCCTGCTCAGCGGGCAGTGGCTGTTTCAAACCGTTCCGGTAGGGTTATTGCTGGTACTGTGTGGTAGCCTGTTTCTATCGGTGCCGACGTATCTGCGGCAACGGATTACAGGCCGCGAATTACTCCAGGTTCCTGTGCTGATGTTCAGTTTTGCTAAAGCCACTGTCAATATTCGTAAAGCCTTCAGCCGCTTTATGCACACCCCCCACGCGGGCCAAACCGATGTGCAGTTGCCCCAGTGACGCTAAAACCTATTAACTCTATAGCGTGACAAAGCAAACGAATACCAGTCAAAAGAAGAGCGAATCGGTACGGGTGGCCGGGAGATGGAAATGAGGGTGTACACGGTTCTGAAAATCAATAAACAATGCCTAATTTCTTTTATAAACAACGCAGGCGGGCTGCTCTTCAGCTCGGTATAGTGGGTCTCCTGGTGGTGTTCGCAACGGCAGTTTGCCCGGCTCAAAACCGAACCGGAGCCAGAGGCATGGTCTCCTTTGGGCAGTCGGCGGGGTTGAAAAACGATACCCTATACCTCGATATTAACCAGGATATTGCCGTGCAATTGCTACCCTTCGACGACCTGGTGCGGATAGCCATTGCCTACTCGCCCCTCCTTAAATACCAGACCGAGATTTCTCATTCGCTGAATTCGGTCTACGAAATCTCGAAGAAGCAGATTTTGCAGAATGCCTCAGCCTTCGGCAATTACTCAGCCGGTAACCAGTCTATTCTCTCCACGGGGGGTAGCCTCACCAGCCGCGACCCCATTGGGCAGATTGCCAATGGCTACCGGTTTGGGGTGGACGTGCGGGTATCGCTGTTCGATTTGTTTGGGCGCAAGCACCAGATTGAGCAGGCATACTCCAACTACCGGGCCTCGGTAATCCAGAAAGATGTAGTGGAGCTACAACTCCGGCGCGAACTGATTATGCTGTATCAGGACATGATTACAGCGCAACAGGTGCTAAAAGTACGGCTCATGGACGACCAGGCATCGCTCACGGCCCTGAGGATTGCCGAAAACGACGTGCAGAAAGGGCAGGCAACCGCCGAGGTACTGGCCAACGCCACCAACCGCTACGCCCAGGCCAAGGCCATCTCGGAGCAGGTAAAGGGCGAATTTCTGAAAAACGTCCACTTTTTTGAAACCATTATGGGCGTACCCATCCAACGATTGAAACGTAATTGATTCTACAGGTATGGCACTTGACGCTTTTCTTCGGCTTCTGAAACAGCACTTGCTGTGGTTCATTCTGTTGCCCATTCTGACAACCGGCGTGGCCTTGTACATGACCCGCAATGAGCCAAAAGTGTATAAATCGCAGGCCACGCTCTACACCGGGCTGGCTTCGGGCTACAACCTGCTGTCCGACCAGCAATCGTCGTTCATCGACCGCTCTACTACGGCGTTCGATAACCTGCTCACCACGCTGATGTCGAAAGAGACGCTGCTCCAGGTGGGCGTAAGCCTGCTGGCCGACCACCTGCCCCTGCAAAGCCCCGATAGCCTGGTGCTGGGCGGGAAAGGATTTCAGCAACTCCGGCAGGGGCTACCCCCCAGTTGGCGGGATCGGCTACTGGCCAGTACCGACTCGGCCAGCCTGCGCCGAATGATCGACAGTCTGGCCCGCACCCCAACCGACAATCCTGTTAAGTCACTACTACTCACCTCCGACTCGCCCTATTCCGTACGGCGGCTGACGGACAAGTTGAAAGGTACGGGCCGCAAAAATACCAACGATGTGCTGCTGCTCGAATACGAAGCCGACGACCCGGCGGTGGCGCAACGTACTTTGCACTACGTGGTTGAAAGCCTGAACAAACGCAACTCGTATTTCAAAACATCCGAAACAAACTCGGTAGTGGGCTATTATGAGCAGAAGTTGAACAAGGCGAAAGAAGCCCTCACCAAAGCCGAAAATGCGCTGCGCGATTTTACGGCCAAAAACCAGGTGCTGGACTATGATGAAGAAGCCCGCAACATGGCCTCGGCCCGCGAGGGACTGGTGAACGAATATAACCAGGAGTTGGGGCGAAAAAATGCCGCCGAAGCCGCTATTACCGCTCTAAAACGGCGCACGGGTTCGCAAAGCACCATCCGCAATGCGACAAACGACCTGAACGAACGCCAGAAAAAACTGACTGAAGCGGAGAGCCAACTGGCGAATGCCCGCGCCTACGGCCAACCCAAAGAAACCATTGCCCGCTTGCAGGCCAACGTGAACCGAGCCGCCGACGACCTGAAAGCCAGTGCCCAGAAATACGATGCCGCCACCAACACTTCCGATGCCGTGTCGCAGCAAACGGTGGGCAACGAACTGATGACTAAGAACGTCGAGTTCGAGGAATCGTCGGCGCGGCTGGAACTGTACAAGAAACGGATTAACGACTACCAGGCGAAAACTGATTTGTACGGTCCGCTGGGTTCGCAACTCCGCGATTTGAACCGCAACCTGGCCATTGCCGAGAAAGAATACCTGGCCCTGCTCCAAAACGTAGAGCAGTCGCGCACCCGGCGGCAGGATGTCTCCATTGGCGGCACTCTCGAAGTAGTCGATGCCCCCGATTTCCCGCTGCTGCCCCAGCCCTCTAAGCGGGGGTTACTCATTGCCATTGCCATTGGGGTGGGTATTTTTCTGGCACTGCTGTTCACCGCGCTACGCTTCTGGCTCGACCGGCGAATCAACTCCCCGGAGCAGGCCGAACTACTTATTGGTCAACCCATAACTGCTTTGTTTCCCACGGTAAACAACCCGTTGGAGTACTCAAAAACCTCGTGGGCAGCCCTGTGCATGTTCGAGCAACTGTCTAACGCCATCAACATTGAGGTATCGCAGGTAACCGGCAAGCCCTATCCGCCGGTCATCAACCTCATCAGTGGCCGTGCCAAACAGGGTAAATCGTGGGTGGCCGACGGGTTGATTCGGCTCTATCAGGATGCCGACCAGAAAGTGGCCTACTGCTACCCCCGGCAGGGCGGTAAAGAACCCCGGCGCGATCAGAAAGGGATTACCTGGTTTCCCTACACCGTACGACCCGATTTCATGAACCTCACCAGTGTCGATTACCTGCTCGACCTAGATCACCAGTTCGATGCCTCGCAGTACGACCGGATTCTGCTCGAGCTTCCCTCTTTGCTCGACCATCAACTGCCGGTTTATCTGGTAAAAAATAGTGCCGTTTCCGTGCTGATCATCGATGCAGGCAGTAGCTGGGCGCGGGCCGAAAAGCAACTCCTGAACCAGTATATTCGGGTAACCAACCACCCTGTTCTGACTGTGCTCAACCGGGTGGGGGGCGACCATGTTGTGATTCCAAACCGGGCCGAGATCAAGAAAGCAATGGCCCGGCCGGAACGTTTCCAGCCTCATCAGCCATAAGTTATGCCCAGTTCAGACACGAGTTCCACTCCCTTGGGGATTCACCAGCTTTTTGAGCAGACTGCCCAACTATACCCCGGCCAACCGGCGGTGCTGGCGGGCGCAGACACGCTCACCTACGCCCAACTGAACCAGCAGGCCAACACCCTGGCGGCTCAGATACGGCAGCAGGCGGGCAATGAGCGGTACGTTGGCGTGAGTACCACGCAAAACCTAGCCATGATTGTGCACGTACTGGCTATTCTGAAAGCCGGTAAAGCCTACCTCCCCCTCGACCCGGCCTACCCGACCCAACGGTTGCGCCAGATTTGTACCGATGCCCGGATTGGCTACTGCCTGGCCCCACTCACCGAACGTGGTCTATTCGATGCGGTGGGGCTACAGGGCATCGACCCGGCGCGACCAGCGGCTGACCCAACCGGATCAATACCCACCGGTACTACCGCTTACGTGCTGTATACCTCCGGCTCTACTGGTACGCCCAAAGGGGTATGCATGGGTCACGCACCCCTGCTGAACCTGCTGCACTGGCAGGCGGGGCAGTCGGTGGCCGGACCAGGAACCCGCACCCTGCAACTGGCCCCGCTCAGTTTCGATGTGTCGTTTCAGGAGATTTTTGCTACTCTCACTACGGGCGGCACACTGCTGCTGCCCGGCCCCATACTCCGCGCCGACCTGAATGCGCTGCTTCAGTACATCGACGAGCAAGCCATCGACCGGCTGTTTCTGCCGTTCGTAACCCTCCAGTACCTGGCCGATCTGGCCGAACGTACGGGCCGGTTTCCGGCAGCTCTGCAAGAGGTAATGACGGCGGGCGAGCAGTTAAAAATCACCCCGCAGCTTCGCCAATTCTTTACCGCCCTGCCCGCCTGCGTGCTGTATAACCAGTATGGCCCTACCGAAACGCACGTAGTTACCCAACTGAAACTAACCGGCAACTCGGCTCTGTGGCCTGCGCTACCTACCATTGGCCACGCCATCGACCAGGTGGATGTGCTGCTCCTAGCCGACGACCTGACAGAGGTAGCCCCCAGCAACAGTGGCGAGATTTGTCTGGCAGGAGCCTGCCTGGCCGATGGCTACCTGAATCAGCCCACGCTCACCGCCCAAAAATTTGTTGTTCTGCCTAACAGCCGCCGGGCCTACCGCACTGGCGATGTGGGTCGCCTGCTGCCCGATGGGGCTATCGAGTACCTGGGCCGCAGCGACGATCAGGTGAAGATACGTGGCCATCGGGTAGAACTGGGCGAGGTGGAAGCCGCGCTTAACCAGATAAGTGGCATCCGGCAGGCAGCCGTAGCCGTACGCAGTGGGGCCGAAGGGCAGCGGTTGGTAGCGTATCTCATTGCGGCCA